>JASHUX010000405.1 GCA_030039775.1 Alphaproteobacteria bacterium
ACGCAGGGTGTCACCGCCGTCAAAGAATTGTCGCGCGCCGAGGTGGCGAAGCTAATCGAACCGTGGCTCGGCGGCGGTGCCATCGCACAATTGGCGCTGCCACGCCTCGTCGATGTGCGCGTCGACCCGGCGCACCAGCCCGATTTCGGCGCGCTTCGCGCCAACCTCGCCGCCGCGGCGCCCGGCGCGACGCTTGACGATGCGCGGCAACGCTTCGATCGCCTGTTCGATCTCGGATTGTCGATCGAGGTGACGGCTTTGATCATTGTCGTTCTTATCGTTGTCGCGGCGGTGCTGACGACGGTCTTCACGACGCGGGCCGGTTTGGCCGTGCATCACAATGTGATCGAAATTCTGCATATTCTCGGCGCGCATGATTCCTACATCGCGCGGCAGTTCGCCCGCCAGTCGCTGAGTCTGGGTATGCGGGGCGGGCTGGTCGGTCTTGCGCTGGCGATCGTCACGCTCATCGTGCTCGGCCACGCCGCTGGTACCGCATCCCTATTCGGACCGGACTTGCGGCTGCTCCCGAGGCTGAGCTTGCTGCCGCTGCAATGGCTGTCGCTGGTAGTGCTGCCGATCGCCGCCGCCGCGATCTCCTATTTCACCGCGCTCGCTACCGTGACCCGGGCGCTCGCACGGATGCCATGAGTCTGCGCCGCTGGCCGGCGATTGTCGTTTTCGCGCTGGCGCTTGCCTGGTCTGGCGGCCTGTTCTGGTTTGTCGGCCTCATGCCGACAGCGGGCGCCGACGATCCCAGCGTCACCGACGCCATTATCGTGCTCACCGGCGGCAGCCAACGGGTCGAAAACGGCCTGAACCTCCTTGTCGACGGCAAGGCCAAAAAATTATTCGTCTCCGGCGTTTATCGCAGCACCGACGTGAAAGCGCTGCTGCGTGCCTCGAACCAACAGCCGAACCGGCTGAGCTGCTGCATCGAGCTCGGTCATGAAGCCGACAGCACGCGGGGCAACGCCGCCGAAACCGCGGCTTGGATGAAGGCCGAGAATTTTCATTCGCTGCGTCTCGTCACCGCCAGCTATCACATGCCGCGCAGCCTGCTTGAATTTTCCCGGGCGATGCCCGACATCCGCATCGTGCCGAACCCGGTATTTCCGAAAGCGCCGCAGGGCGATTGGTGGCACCGCATGCACGGCGCAACGCTCGTGATCGACGAGTACATGAAATATCTCTTCGCCTATGCGCGGCTTGAAATAATTGGGCCGGCGTCATGATCCTGCTGCGCTCGATCCTGTTCAACCTGCTGTTCTATGTCGGGACCATGATCCTATGCGTTCTGGGCTTGCCGGTATTGTTGGCAACCCGTCGCACCGGCGCGTATTTCGGTCACTATTGGGCGCTATGGACGTTGTGGCTGGCGCGTTGGACCGTGGGCCTGCGTTACGCAGTGCGCGGACGCGACAACTTGCCGGCGGGCCCGTCGATCATCGCGATGAAGCATCAGTCGGCGTGGGACACATTCGCCGCCGCGGCATTGTTCGACGACCCCGCGATCATTGTGAAGCGCGAGTTGTTGGCAATTCCGTTCTACGGTTGGTATCTGCGCAAAGCCGGAATGATCGGCATCGACCGCGATGTCGGCGCGGCGGCCTTGCGCCGGATGCTGAAGGCAGCGCGGGCCGCGGTCGCGCAAGGGCGCTCGATCCTGATCTTTCCCGAGGGCACGCGCACGATGGTCGGGTCGGACGCCCCCTACCACCCGGGCGTCGGCGCTCTGGCCCGCGACCTCAAATTGCCGCTGGTGCCGGTGGCGCTCAATTCCGGCCTGTTTTGGGGGCGACGGCATTTCCTCAAGCGGCCGGGCGTGATCGTCGTTGAAATCCTGCCGCCCCTGTCGGGGGATATCGACAGGCGCCTAATCACCGAAGAATTGCGCGGGCGCATCGAAGCCGCCACCGCGCGGCTCACCGCTGCCGGCACCGCGCTCCGCTAACGGGGATAGAAACTTTTCCGCCGGCATACACCGTGCTAACGATACGTCATTGCCGTGAGGTCCGAATCGTTGACCGTAGTCCCGCCGTATCGCCTTTATTTCCGCGATCAATATCGGCGGATCGTTTGCCGCCTCGATTTAGCGGCGCGCGGTGACGAACACGCCGCGATGCAGGCCGAGATTTTGGCGACGATCTGTTCCGATCAATGCGACACGTTCGAGGTTTGGCACGGAGCCCGATGCATCGTGCCTGTGCGGAGGATGGGGCAAAACGACGACGCGGCCGTTGCCGCCGCGTTGGCGCATCCTTCCGCGGAAACTTTCGATTTGATCGATAAAGTGCTGCTCAGCGACTGGCCGCTGGCGCAAAGCAAGCAACTTCAGGCCCGGCGCGATGTCTTGTGTCGCGCGGCGACGGCGACAACCCAAGCCCTGGAGCGAATCCGGACGAACGCCGTCACGGCAACAGGCGCGGATTTCGGCAACATACAGGCGGTCGAGGGCGATGCGTTGCGGATCGCCGCACATCACGGCTTCGACCGCGCATTCCTCGATTTCTTCGCGTTGGTGCGCAACGACAGCACGGCCTGCGGCGCGGCGATCAAGGGCGGCGAGCGCATTGTCGTGGACGATGTCGGCGCCAGCCCGATCTATGACGCGGCGAGCCGGCACGCCATGCTCGCGGCCGCGTGCCGATCGTGTCAATCGACGCCGCTCGTGGCCAACGGCGTCTTAGTCGGCATGCTATCTACGCATCGGCGCATCGTGTGGCATCCAGGCCCCGATGAATTGCATTTGATCGACGGCTTCGCCGCCGAAGCCTCCGCCGCGCTCCGCGCCATTTGAACCCGGATTACGGTAATGCCGGGGCCTGTGGATAAGGCCGTGGATGAAATCGGATTCGCAAGCAAATGGGTATGGTTAACAGATCGACTTGTCATCGAAAGTTCGTTTTTCCTAACGGAAAATGGCCAGAACATTTAACGAACATCGTTGTTGACGTGGGGCGGACCGCTGTTAAACTAGATGGCGGATAAGGGGTCTAATCCCCATATTTATCAATCATTTAATTGAAATTTGGTCGCTTTGCAGGAGCTGATCGGTGCCGAGTGTCGCCTCGATTTCCCAGCAAATCTGGGACATGAAGTACCGGCTCAAGGCGCCGGACGGTGCCGCTGTGGACAAGACTATCGAAGATAGCTGGCGGCGCATCGCCGAAGCGCTGGCGGAGCCAGAGGCCGAAAAATCCCGTTGGGCCAATCGCTTCTATCGCATCATGGAGGATTTCAAATTCCTCCCCGCCGGCCGCGTCGTCGCCGGAGCGGGCAGCGGCCGCAACGTCACCCTGTTCAATTGCTTCGTCATGGGCGCCATCGGCGACGACATGGCGAGCATTTTTTCACACCTGAAGGAAGCCGCGCTGACCATGCAGCAGGGCGGCGGCATCGGCTACGATTTCTCGACGCTGCGGCCCAAAGGCGCGCCGGTCAAAGGCGTCGGCGCCGACGCGTCCGGACCACTCAGCTTCATGGATGTGTGGAACGCGATGTGTCTGACCATCATGAGCGCCGGCTATCGCCGCGGCGCCATGATGGCAACGCTGCGCTGCGACCACCCCGACATCGAAGCGTTCATCGAGGCGAAGCGCGATGCCGGCCGCCTGCGCATGTTCAATCTGTCGGTCCTCGTCACCGACGATTTCATGCAGGCGGTGAAAGAAGGGGCGCCGTGGGAGCTGCGGTTCAACGGCACGACGCACAAAGTGCTGCCGGCGCGCGAACTGTGGGACAAGATCATGCGCGCGACCTACGCCTACGCCGAGCCGGGCGTGATCTTCATCGACCGCATCAACAAG
>JASHUX010000406.1 GCA_030039775.1 Alphaproteobacteria bacterium
GGATCTGGTAAGTGATCTCGATGAGGTGCTCGGCGGTGCGCACCGGCACCGGCATGCCGAAGAGCGCCTCGTCGCGATCGAGTGCCGCCGCCGCGCTGCTGATCTTAGCGACGCCATAAACAATGCCGAACGTGTCACTGTCGCGGCCGCGCAGCGGGGCCGCGAAATTGAGGCCGGCGTCGGCAGAGAGCGTCACAAGATTGCGGTCCCCCGGCGCGCCCATCACCCGCAGGAACAGGCTGACGCTCTGCGGATCGGCACGCCACACGGTTTGATCGGCAAGCGCGTAGAGGCTGAAATTACCGCGATGCATCAGCGGCACGCCGCCGCTCGCGGGATCGGCCAGCGACAGGCCGGTGGTGGCAAAGCGCTGGTCCGGGAACGCGCCCGTGTCGAACCAGCCGCCGAGCTTATAGGTGCCGGTAAGCGGCTGATCCTTGGCCGCGCCCGGGAAGCTCACCGTGTATTGCGCCTCCGTGATGAACAGCGCGCCGGTCGAAAGATTGAATTCCGTGCCGCCCGCCTCGGCGTCGCGGAGCTGCGAATCGCCGGCGAACGGCCCGCCGGGCGGATTGTCGTCGTAGACGCCCGCGAGAACCGTCCACGGCGAATCCGCCGGCCGGAAGGCAACCCGCGCGCCCAGCGACGACAGCGGGTAGGCCGGGCCGCCGGCATACATATCGGCCGACGGCAGGGCGGGCCAGCCCATCGCCGCATTGACGAATAGGCCCGAAAACTGGCTGACCATGAATTCCTGGTCGAGGCTTTGCTGTCCGACACGAACATCGAACCCGCCGCCGAGATATTGCTGATACCACGCCTCCCACAGGCGGGTGGCGCGGTCGGCCTCGATGTCGCTCGCCGTCTGAAGGGCGTGAAGATCGTCGGCGGTGAGGCTGCGCCCGTGGATCTGGAAGGCGCTGATATTGATGGTGCCGCCCGGGATGCCGAACTTCTTGCCGAGATCGATCGTGACGCAGCCCTCGGTGACGCCGGCGTAATCGGCGCTGCGATGCACCCCGCCTGTAAGATTGCCGAGCACTTCGCTGGTCTCGGAGAAGCCGAGATTGACGCCGTACGCGCCCAGCATCGGCCGCAGCCGGTTGGCGTCGCCGAGTAAACCCTTCTCCGCCGGCGGGTCCTTGTCGGCCCAATTGGCGCACGGCGAATTGAGCGACGGCGCCGGCGGCTGATCGTCGGCAACGGCCGCGGTTGCGTTTAGCAGCGCCAACGTGGCCGCCGATGCCGCCAGCAAGCGCTGTTGTCTCGTCATTCCCCCCTCCACTCCACGATCAGGCTTCCGGAATCGACCGGTCGACCTGCCAGGTCGCGGCCGACACATACGGTTCGAGGCTTAGCCGGCCTACGATTTGTTCGAGCGACGTATCGTTGCGCGTCGCCGCGACCGCTTGCGCCTTGACCGCGACCTTCGACGTATCCGGTATATCCTCACTATCGAGGCGGCGCAGCCCCAATCCCGTTTGCGATAGCGCGTGCAGCAACAGCGAGCGCGTCCGCGCCTCTTCCGCGCCGCTGCATGTAACTTCGACCGAATAATAGGTCTCGGCATTTTTCGCCGACAGCGCATGCCAGTTGAGCCGCCGGA
This sequence comes from Alphaproteobacteria bacterium, assembly GCA_030039775.1. Classification (GTDB taxonomy): domain Bacteria; phylum Pseudomonadota; class Alphaproteobacteria; order ATCC43930; family CGMCC-115725; genus JAATGI01. The sequence continues at coordinate 1,607 of JASHUX010000406.1, forward strand.
CCAACGGACGCAGCAGCAGATTGGTGACGATCACCAGCGCGGCCGCCACGGCGCTCGGAATCAGGAAACCGCCTCCCGCGAACGTGCCGACCATCGCCGAGCACCACAGCGTCGCGGCCGTGTTCAGACCGTGCACGTTGATGCCTTCGCGCAGAATGATGCCGGCGCCGAGAAAGCCAATCCCGGTCACCACCTGCGCCGCGACGCGGGTCGGGTCGCCGTCTCCCACCATTGCCGAGAACACGACGAAGCCGCATGACCCCAGCGCAACCAGCGCGTTGGTACGAAGCCCGGCCATCTTCTGGGCCCACTGCCGCTCGAACCCGATTGCGGAACCGAGCGCCAGCGCGACGCACAGCCGCGCGGCCACCGCAATCAGGTCCATGTGACTCATGGTCGTCACGTTCGGAACTCACCCGCCCGAGGTTGCAAGTTGAACAATGCGTACCATCACGAGGCCGCCGGCCAGGATGAGATAGCCCCGGAGCACGACCAGCCAGACGCGATTGAGCAGGGTAAGCTGCAATCGTGGCAGTTCCGAGAGCGGCGGCATACGCCACCGGGCGGCGGCAGCCTGCTCCGCCGGCGTCGGCGCAATCAAGTTGCGGTGGCGGCGTCCGTGGCCGGAGACGATAAGGAAGACGATCAACGCCGCAAAGCCGCATGCGAGTAGGCCGTAGATGAGGGTGTCGCCGCTCACATCGGGCCATAGCACCGTAGCGGTGAGCACGACCGACAGGATCACGAGAACGGCAATGACTGCCCCGGTAAAGAGATTGAGCCAACGGCCGTTCACCCAGGGACCGAGCACCGCACGATCGTTGCAAAGCAACAACAAAAACACGGTCGCACTCGGCAGCAAGACGCCCGCCAAGGCCTGTACCGCGTTGGTCAGAAGACCGAGAGGCGTGCCGGGCGCCAGCACCAGGGCCGCCGCCAGCACGACGAGTCCGCCATAAACGGCGAAGAACGCCTTGGCCTCCGTCGGCTTGCGGTGCAGCGAATGACGCAGCGACAGGACGTCGCCGATGGCATAAGCGGTCGAGAGCGACACCGCCATCGCACCGATGATGCTGGCATCGATCAAGGCGATGGCGAAGAACACGCCCGCCATATGGCCGGCATATTTGCCGAGGCCCGCCGCAATCGCGCCAGCGTCCTGGAAATTGCCGAACTCGGGGCGGCCGGCGAACGTTTGTGCGGCGAAAGCCATCATCGCCACTGCGCCAACGATCACGAACGCGATTCCGATCCATAGATCGGCGCGCTCGTAGCGGATGAAACGCGGTGTGATGCGCTTGTCGATGACGTAGCTCTGCTGGAAGAAAAGCTCCCACGGCGCCACGGTTGTGCCGACGATGGCGATAATGAGCAGAACGACGTCGCTCAACTTGCCCTCTTGGGGAATCTGCGGGACGACAAGGTCGCGCGCGACCGCGCCGAGCGGCGGATGCACCCATCGCACAATGGGGACCAGCAGCAGGCTGGCAACGCACAGCATCATGGCGAACCGCTCGAAGCGCCGAAAGTTGCCGGTACCGGCGGCGGCCACGATCACGCCGGCCGACGCGATAACGCCCAGTTCCTTCGGCAGGCCGAGATAATCGAGCGCTAAGCTGATGCCGATGAATTCGGTCACGATCGTGAGCGCGTTCAGAAGGAACAGGTCGATGACGCTGAACGCCCCCCAGAACTTGCCGAAGCGCTCGAGGATGAGCCGCGCATGCCCGACGCCGGTCACGGCGCCCAGCCGCAACACCATCTCCTGGTTGACATAGAGCACAGGGATCAGCAGCAGCAGGGTCCAGAGCAGCGCGGTCCCGTAGTTCTGCCCGGCCTGGGTATAGGTGCCGAACGCGCCCGCATCGTTGTCGCCGACCATGACGATGAGGCCGGGGCCGAGGATCGCGAGCAGCGTCCATAGCCGGGCACGCCAGCCATGGCGCGGCGCCACATCGCCTAGGCGGATGGTGCCGAGGGCGCCTCGGATATCGCCGATATGGGCGTCGTCGAGGACCGCGCCGCGATGCGGCGCGTTGAGGAAATCGGTCGAGGACATGGGAGTTCTCCCGCAGACAAAATGGTTGCGTCAGATTGTGTTCGCCGTCGCGACGGGGCTGATGTCGGGCGTCCACGTACAGGTCAAGCGTCCATCGGCGTCGCGATGCCAATGGCACACCAGCACCCGCCGCGTCTCGGCCAAGCGGTCGAGCGCGAGCAGACGAACCAGATCGTCGGAACGGAATTCGCCTTGGGCCGTCGTCACGGCCCGACGGGCGTCGAGGATTGCGGTGGTCATGTCCGCGCCTCCTTCTTACAGGTCGGTTGCACCGACCCAGGAGGCGCAAGCGAGGAGGGCGCTAGGTGCGCGGCTCCGCGGTCGCTTGAGACTCCCGGGCAACGAACCCGCCGCCAATCATGGCCGCGCTGCGACTATGATCCTCGGACGGGGTGCTATTAGGTCGAGGGTTCATCGAATCCCTTGCTAATGATCCTCACACGGCGCCGAACAAACGACGTTCGACACCGGCGATGTCGGGCTATATACCCCCCTGGGGGATAGGATCAAGGGAAATGACTCATACAAGCCAAGAAAAAGAGAAGCAGAAGCTGCTCATGCGCCTCCGGCGCATCCGGGGCCAGCTCGACGCCGTCGAGAAGCGCGTGCAGGAGGATTCAACCTGCGCCGACATCCTGCAGCAGGCCACGGCCTGCCGCGGCGCGCTCGACGGTTTCATCGCCGAGGTGATCGAGGACCATATCCTCGAACATCTGGTCGACCCGAAAGCCGCGCGCGACGATCCTCGCGCACAGGCCGCGGAGGAGCTGGTCGAAATCGTCCATTCCTTCCTGACCTAGGGGTGCCGGAATCGCGATGGTGCTGCTCAACAATCTCCAATCGCCATCCGCGTTGTTGCTTGTTGTCGCGGTGATCGCCGTCGGCGTGCTGCATACGGCCGTTCCCGATCATTGGGTGCCGATCACACTGCTTGCTCGCCAAAACGGCTGGTCGAGGGCCGAAACGGCGCGCGCGGCCGCCAGGGCCGGAATCGGGCATGTCGGTTCGACACTCGTGATCGGTCTCGTTGTCTGGATTGTCGGCGCGTCGGTCGCGGCGCGTTTTGGCGGCGCCATCGACACGATCGCGAGCGTGGCGCTGGTCTTGTTCGGCGGCTGGGTCATCGTCACGGGATGGATGGAGCTGCGCGGCGGCGACGCCGGGCATCACCATCATCACGACGACGATCATGATCACAGCCACCATCATTCCTACGGACACCATCACCACGGACCGGACCATGACGATGAAATGCGTCATGCCCACTGGCACCGGCATGCCGACCGGGCGGCGCACATTCATGTCCATGCGCACGCGTTGGCGACGGCCCATGCCATCGCCGGCGACCTGGCGCTCGATCC
>JASHUX010000407.1 GCA_030039775.1 Alphaproteobacteria bacterium
TCGAGGCCGAGCTTCGCCCCCGACAGCAGGCCCGGCACGCCGCCGGTCAGCGTGTTGCCGAGCCGAAGGGCCAGACCGATGCTGCGCGCGGTGGTGAGCTGTTCGTCGTCGAGCAAGCGCCGGACCGCGTCGCCCGGATCGTTGCCGCCGTAACGCGCGTAGAGCGTCGCCGCCAGAAAGGCGCGCTCACCGTGATCGAGGCCCGGCAGCGGCATGAACAGAATCATACGCAGCGCCTGCTCCGCCCGGTAATCCGGATGCTCCGCCCAGGCGACGTCGCTCAGCAGCGCAGCGGCGTGGCGCATGCGTCGATGCTCGGCACGCTCGTGCGGATAAAGCGGCGCGGTCCACTGGAACAGCTCGTCGCCCTCGGCGCCGAAACGGCGATGGCTTTGCGCCATGGCGGCAGCGCCGACGAGCAGCGGATCCTCCTGCTGCTCGGTCTCGTCGAGAAGATTGTAGAGATGACCTTCGCGCAGCCCGTAAGCGGAAAAAATCAGCCGCTTGGGCTGCGTCCGGCGCAGCACGCGATAGAGCACGCGCGCCGCGAACGGCACCGTTTCGAGGCGCTTCCTCGACACCGCGGTCATCTTTTCCAGCGATTTCCGCGATTGGCGCGCCACCAGATCGAGGAAGTCCTCGGAGACGCCGCGCGACAGCGTGTATTCCTGAATCACGTGGAGCGGATAGCCGCTCTGTTCCATGTGAATGCGCGCGAGCGCACGCCACGCGCCGCCGACCGCGTAGAAGGCGTTATAGCTGCGGCCGTCGAGCCACGGCAATTGATCGAGATGGCGGTCGATCGTGTCGCGCATCTGCCGCTCGTCGTCGGCGATGTCGGCGAGGCGCAACGGCCCGATCGGCAACGACGCCGCCGGCCCGATCTGGCCGCCGGCGATCGGCACCAGCTCGACGCTGGCGCCCCCCAAATCGCCCATAAGACCCGCGGCGTCGGGAATGCCGGCGATGACGCCGAAAGCGGACAGCCGTCCTTCCTCTACGCCCGAGAGGATGCTGGCGCGGATGCGTAGCCGGCGCTCGATCTTGCGGATGAAATCGCCGCCGTCCTCGGCGTCGCGCACCGCAGCGGTCGCCAGAACATGCAGCCGCGACACCGGAATCGCGCGCGCCAGCGCCACGAAGCGGCGCAGATTCTCGGTCGCCAGCCTAACGCCGTCGGGATGGAGCCGGCCGGTCTCGTCGATGTCGCGACCAAGACCGCACAGCACCTTTTCGTTGAACAGCATGCGCGGCGCGCGGTTGAGCCCGTCATAGACGACGAGGCGCAGCGAGTTGGAGCCGATATCGATGACGGCGACCGGGCCGCGGCGGCGGCCCTCGGTCTTACGCCGCCGGTGAGCCGATTTCACGTCTTGGCGGGGACCAGGCGGGGGGCGTGGCGGGCCCGTTGATGGGTCAAGGCGCTGCCGCGGCCGGAGAGCGAAGGATTGGTCATGAAGTAAGTATGCGCGCTGAAGGCATTCGGTTCCCGCGGTTCGTGCTCATAGGTGCCATCGGCTTTCAGATGCCAGCTCTGCGCCTTATCCCGGAGATTGGCGACCATGATCTCGTCGAGAACTTGCCGGTGCACCGTCTCGTTTTCAATCGGAACCAGCGACTCGACGCGCCAGTCGAGATTGCGCGGCATCCAATCGGCCGACGAGATGAACACCTTGGCCTGCGGCGACGGCAATTTCTTGCCGTTGCCGAAACATACGATGCGGCCATGCTCGAGAAAGCGGCCGACGATGCTTTTGATCCGGATATGCTCGGACAGGCCCGCCACGCCCGGCCGCAAGCAGCAAATGCCGCGCACCACCAAGTCGATCTCGACCCCGGCCTGCGACGCCTTATAGAGCAAGTCGATGATCGCCGGATCGACCAGCGCGTTCATCTTCGCCCAGATCTGGGCGGGCTTGCCGGCGGCCGCGTTGGCGATCTCGGCTTCGATCCCCTCGTTGAGGCGCTGGCGCAGGCTGATGGGTGCGACCGCGATCTTCTCCAGCACCGCCGGCGTGGCATAGCCGGTCATGTAATTGAACAGGCGCGCCGCGTCACGGCACAGCGCCTCGTCGCAGGTGAAGAAGCCGAGGTCGGTATAAACCTTGGCGGTATAGGGGTGGTAATTGCCGGTGCCGAAATGGACATAGGAGCGCAACTGCCCGGCCTCGCGCCGCACCACCAACGACACCTTGGCGTGCGTCTTCAAATCCACGAACCCGTACACGACCTGCACGCCGGCACGCTCGAGATCGCGCGCCCAGCGGATATTCGCCTCCTCGTCGAAGCGCGCCTTGAGCTCGACCAGCGCGGTCACCGACTTGCCCGCTTCGGCGGCCTCGATCAGAGCCTGGACGATGGGGCTGTCGTTGCTCGTGCGGTACAGGGTCTGCTTCACCGCAACCACCGCCGGGTCGCGCGCCGCCTGACGCACGAACTGCACGACAACGTCGAAACTCTCGTAAGGATGATGGACGATGATGTCCTTTTGGCGGATCGCGGCGAAGCAATCGCCGCCAAAATCGCGGATGCGCTCCGGGAAGCGCGCGTTGTAGGGCGTGAACAGCAAATCGGGCCGCTCGTCGACGATGAGCTGCTTGACGTCGCCCAGGCCCAAGAGGCCGTCGAGCGCGAACACGTCGTCGGGCGACACCGCGAGCTGCTCGATCAGGAATTGGCGCAGCCCGTCCGGCATCGAGGCCTCGACGTTGAGCCGAATTACGTTGCCGAGCCGGCGGCGCTTCAGCGCGCTCTCGTAGACGCGCACGAGATCCTCGGCCTCTTCTTCGACTTCGACCTCACTGTCGCGCAGGATTCGAAACATCCCCTGCCCCACCAGCGAAAAGCCGGGGAACAGCCGATCGAGGAACAGGCCGATCATTTGTTCGACGGGGACGAAGCGCAGCTCCCGGCCCGGCAAGCGGATGAACCGGTTGATCGCCGCCGGGATCAGGATCAGCGCGCGCATGTTGTCGCGCTCGGTGGCGCCGGCGCCGCGCGTCAATTGCAGCGCCATCCCAAGCCCGAGATTGGCGATAAACGGGAAGGGATGCGCGGGATCGATGGCGAGCGGTGTCAGCACCGGGAAAATATCGGCGAGAAAGCGCTCCTCGAGCCAGCCGCGGTCGTCCGCCGACAAATCCTCCGGCCCGATCACCGACAGTTTCGCTTCGTCGAGGAGCCGGCGCAGGTTGCGCCACGTGACTTGCTGCGCCTGCATCAGGATGCCGGCGCGCGAATTGATCTCCTGGAGCTGTTGCGCGGGATTCAGCCCTTCGGGACTATGCACGCGAACGCCGGCCAAGAGCTGCCCCATCAGGCCGGCGACCCGCACCATGTAGAATTCGTCAAGGTTGGTCTCCGAAATCGACAGGAACCGTAGCCGCTCCAACAGCGGATGGTTCTCGTTGTCGGCCTCGGCGAGCACGCGCTCGTTGAACGCGAGCCACGACAATTCACGATTGATGAAGCGGCCCGGATCCGCCGTCGTGACCGCGACGGCTTCCGGCGCGACGGAACCTTCCACAGCCATGCTCCGGTTTGCAGTTCGAGCCTGGAAGCTTATAACGGTTAGGTGACAAAGTCATGGCGTCATCCGGGAGGAGACGCATGAGCGAACTTTATTTGCTTCGGCACTCGAAAGCCGTGCCGCAAGCGGGCACCATTCGCGATGTCGACCGGCCGCTGGAAGATCGCGGACGCTTGGGCGCGCGCGCTATGGCGAAATATCTGAAGCGCCAGAATATCGCGCCGGAACTCGTGCTGTGCTCGCCGACCGTGCGGACGCGCGAAACCCTCGACCTGATCGCCGAGGCGTTCGCGCCGAAGCCAGCGATCGAATATGAGGCCGGCCTCTACCTCGCGCCGGCGGAGCGGCTGTTGGCGCGGCTTCGCGACATTCCCGACAAAGTCGAGCGCGCGATGCTGGTCGGCCACAATCCCGGTCTGCACGAATTGGCGCAATGGCTCATGGACACCAACGTCGGGCCGCTCGCCGACCGGCTCGCCGCCAATCTTGCGACGACGGGCCTGGTCCGATTCGAGGTCAATATCGAATGGTCGGGACTGCGCCGCCGCGCCGCCCGACTTGTGGCGCTCGTCACGCCGAAGGATCTCGAGTAGCGATAGCCAGGTAGATCGCTTCGGCGGGTTAAAGATCGAGTGCCGGTTCCTCGCCGAAAAGAACCTTGCGCGCGAGCGGCACGGTGATCGGGCGATGCTCGGCCAGCGCGGCGCGGTCGAGACGCGCCACCGCCTCCTGCGCTGCGGTGAAGCTGCGCTCGAGCCGCAACGCCAGAAAATCGACGACGTCGGCCGAGACTTGCTTCTGGCGGTCGGCGAAGAGCTTCACCAGCACGGTCGCGATCAGCTCCTCGTCGGGTTGCGCCACCGCGATCGCCGGCGCCGCGAGGAGGCGCGAGCGCAAATCGGCAAGCCCGATATTCCAGCGGCCCGGCGCCTCGCGCGCGACGATCAGCAGATGGCCGCCGCGCTCCGCGATCATGTTGTACAAATGCAGCAACGGCTCTTCCGGCGCCCGATCGGCCCCGTCGACCGATACCGCGCGCGCATTGCCCAAGAGCGCCGGCAGCGCCGCATTGCCGAGCATTTCCGGCGCGAGTTCGCGCGCCGCGGCGCGGGCGCGCCAGATTTGCGTGAGATGAGTCTTGCCCGCCCCGGTTGGCCCGTAGAGCGACAGCGCCGGCGCGGGCCAATCGGGCCACCGCTCGATCCAGCCCAACGCCGCGGCGTTGGCCGGCGCCGCGACGAAATCGGCACGGGTCAGCGCGGTTTGGTGGGGAATATCGAAGACGTACTGCTTTTCGGCCATGCGCTATTCGGCGGCGTCGCGCTTGTCGTCCAGCGAGTCCGTGAGTGGGGCGCGGTAAAGTTGGCTGCGCATGTAGCGACTCAATGCGAAGCGTACGACAACGCCGGTCACGGCCGCCGCCGGCAAGGCGATCAGCACGCCGAGAAAGCCGAACAGCGAACCGAACGCGAGCAACGCGAAGATCACCCACACGGGATGCAGGCGCACGCGCTCGCCCACCAGCTTCGGCGACAAGAAGCTCGACTCCAGGACCTGACCCACGGCGAAGGTCAACAACACGTAGATCAATCCCCAGCCCCAGCCGAACTGCATCAAGCCGAGCCCGACTGCCAGCACGAAGCCGGTGAAAAAACCGACATAAGGAATGAAGGCCAGAATGCCGGTCAGAATGCCGACGATGAGGCCGAACTGCAGTCCCGACAACGACAGGCAGAGCGCGTAAAAGATGCCGAGGAAGAGGCAGACAAGAAGTTGACCCCGAATATAGCCGCCGAGCGTGGCATCGACCTCGGCGGCCTGCTCGCGCAGGGTATCGAGATGGTCGCGCGGCAGCCAACTATCGACCTTCGCGACGATGCGATCCCAATCGCGCAGGAGGAAAAACGCCACGACCGGCGTGATGATCACCAGCGACAAAAGGTTGGCGAGCGCGAGACCGCTGGTCAGGATGGTTTGCGCCAGATTCACCGCCCACGTCAGCACCTTGTCGATACTGCCGTTGAGCGTGCTTTGAAGGCGGTCGTAATCCTGCGCCGGCAAATGCTTGGCGGCGGTCGCCATCGACTGATTCAGCAGCGTGTGCGCTTGACTGAACAGCGTCGGGAGCCGCGCGATAAGCTCGCTCACCTGCAGCCGCAACAACGGCACCAACAGCGCGATCAGCACGATCAGCACGAGACCGAAAACCAACAGCACGATCAAGGTCGCGAGCGAGCGCGGCACCCGCCAACGGGTCAGCCAGCGCACCCCCGGATCGAGGAAGTACGCGATAATGCCGCCGGCGACGAACGGCAGCAGGATCGGACTCAGCAGGTAGACGAGCAGGAAAAACACGGCCAGGACGCCCAGCCAAAACGCGATCTCCTGCCGCGGCCAGGCATTCATGGATTGATCTCCGCCCCGGCGAGGGAGCGCGCCCAGCGCACCAGGTACGCCGCGCCGGACATCAACGTCGTCGCCCCGACGATGTAGGTCAGCGCCAGTCCGATATCGTAGTCGGACACGCCAAACGCCAGTCGGATCAAGGTCACGAGGATCAAGCAAATCTGCGCCGCCGTATTGACCTTGCTGACGATCAGCGGATCGGACCGGATGCGCTGGCCCAGCGCGGTCCAAAACAGGAAGCCGCCGATGATCATGACGTCGCGGAACACCACCAGGATCACGATCCAATCCGGCAAATGATGCATGATGCCGAGGGTGATGAAGACGCTCACCAGCATCGCTTTGTCGGCAACCGGGTCGAGCATCGCACCCAGGGCCGAGCGCTGATTCCACCGCTTGGCCACGAAGCCGTCAACCGCATCCGAGAGGCCGGCAAGCGCAAACACAATCAAGGCACCGGTGAAGGTGTCGGTCAGCACCAGCCAGACGATCAGCGGCACCGACAGGAGCCGTGCCAGGGTGATGAGGTTGGGAACGCTCACGACCTCACTCGTCGGTTTCCGAGCGCGGATCGTCGCCGAGCGAATCGGGCTTGGTCGCGGGCGGCGCGGAAGGCACCGTCGGCTTTTGCGTCGTCGGTTCCGCCTGCAGTGCGAGGGTCCAGTCGGGAGCCGTGCCCCCAAGCTGGAGACCATGCTCGCCCAGCGCTGCGCGCAGCTGTTCGGTGTCGCCGATATAGCGGATCGCGACGCGAATTTGATCGCGGTCGAACGAGACGAGGTCGGTGCCGCGAACCTGCGCGATGGTGCGCAGCCGGTTGCGCACCGCGACCCAATCGACGAGCGAACTCGCGGTCACCGTGGCGTCGAGCGTTCCGCCGGCCTTGGTGTCGATGGTGTTGGCCTGTTTCCACGCGTGGCCGATCTCAGCGGCGACGTAGGCCACCGAGCGCGCCAGCTGTTGAGCCTCGGTCTCGCCAGGCTTGGCGGTG
>JASHUX010000408.1 GCA_030039775.1 Alphaproteobacteria bacterium
CGCGCCGGCCCCGAGACATAACCGACCTTCCAGCCGGTCAGCGAAAACGTCTTGCCGGCGGAGCCGATGCGCAGCGTGCGCTCGCGCATGCCCGGCAGTGTCGCCAGCGCGACGTGGCGCTTGCCGTCGAACACGATGTGCTCATAGACCTCGTCGCACACGGCATAGGCATCGTGCGATTTGACCGCGTCGGCGATCCAGTCGAGCTCGGTGCGGCTGAACACCTTGCTGGCCGGATTCATCGGCGTGTTGAGCAGCACCAATTTGGTCTTGTTGGAGAATGCGGCTTCGAGCTGCGCGCGTGTCAGGCTCCAGTCGGGCGGGGTCAGCGAGATCGGCCGCGCCACGGCGCCGGCCTGGCGCACCATCGGCAAATAGCAATCGTAGAACGGCGCGAACATCACCACTTCGTCGCCCGGCGACAGCAACGCCATGAGGCAATCCGCGATCGCCTCGGTCGCGCCCGAGGTGACCACGGTTTCGCTCTTCCAATCGTAATCGAGGCCGTAGAAGCGCTTGTCGTGTGCGGCCACGGCCTGGCGCAGTTCCGGCACGCCGGGCATCGCGGCATATTGGTTCGGCCCGGCGATGAGACGCCGCGCCGCCTCTTCGAGGATTTCTTTCGGGCCGTCCGTGTCGGGGAAGCCCTGGCCGAGATTGACGGCGCCATGCTCCGCCGCCAACGCCGACATCACCGAAAAGACGGTGGTGCCGAGCTCGGCGAAATGCGGATTGAGCGGCCGCGCTGTCACGGTCCCGTCAGAAGCCCGCCATGACGTCGCCGACCTGGACCCAGTTCTTGCCGTCGAACCGTTCGAGCGCGGCCTCGACGATCGGCAGATACTTGGTGCGGCTGGTGTAGAAATTGATGCCGGGAATTAGCCCGACCGGGTGGAAGTCGCGGAGGTTGGTCGCCTGAATCATGATGTTCTGCCGCGACAGGTCGTCGCCGCATTGCCGCAGCACCTGTGCCATCGCTTGCGCGCTGACATAGCCCGCAAGCATGTAGCCAACGCTGCCCATTTTCTCGTTGGGCGCGTATTTGGCGATGAAATCGCGAAACGGCTTGATGGTGCCGTCGGCGATCCAGCGCGGATCGAACGGATCGAGGTAGGAATTGGCGGTGATGATGCCTTTCGCCTTTTCTGCGCCGGTGATGCTCAACGCGCTGGCGGAGGCGGCGAAATTGATGAAGAGCTGCGGGTGCCAGTCGCCGTCGTGAGCCAATGTAATGGCGCGCGCGCCGATGGTCGGCGACGCCGCGACGATGACCGCCGTCGCGCCCGAATCCCGCAGCGCTTTCCATTCGGCGTCGATGCTTGTGGCGGCGTTCGAGATCGGCATTTCCTTCACGACATAGGTGCCAAAATCGGCGCCCATGCCTTGCCGGATGCCTTCGATGTACGAATCGCCCATCTGGTCGGTGCTGCGCAGCAGCCCGACCTTGGCGGTCGGCATGTTGATGAGAATGTAGCGGCCGAAGATCTGGGCCTCGACGCGGAACACGGGAATACCGCCGACGGTCCAGGGATACTTCTTGCGGTCGATGACCCAATCGTCGCCCGTCACGATGAACAGGTCGGGGATGCCGTGCTCGTTGAGATAGGGTTCGATCGCGACGTTCTGCGGCGTCGCGAAGGGACTGAAGATCGCGGCGACGTGGTCCTGTTCGATCATTTTTTTGGTCAATTCGAGCGCCTTCGCGGCGTCGAATCCGTCGTCGAGACTTTCCAACACGATCTTGCGGCCGTTGATGCCGCCCTGGTCGTTGACCATCCGGAAATAGGCCTGCTCGGCGCGGCCGATCGGCCCCGCGATCGCAGCGACCGGGCCGCTGGAAGTCATGGTCTGGCCGAGCTTGATCTCGGCCGCGGTGACGCCCGGCATGTCGTCTGCTCGGGCGGACAGCGCCGCCGCGACCCAAACGATCGCGGCGGCGATGGCTAACGATCTCATCATGCGGCTCCTTGGACCCCGGGGCGACCATAGCGGCTATGCCGTCGCCTCGCCATGGGTTGACGCCCGGTGGCCAAGGGCGGAATGTCGCGCGACACGGGAGGACCGACCGATGGCGCTGCCGACCTACGAAATCTTCGCGATCCGCTATGCCGAACGCAACGCGAAGCGCGCCGAGCATTTCATCGGCGGCGATCCGCACGACGCACCGATGCCGATGGATTATTTCACCTGGATCGTCCGCGGCGCGGGACGCACCATCGCGGTCGACACCGGCTTCACCGAGCCGGTCGGGACGCGGCGCGGCCGCAAGCATCTGCGCGATCCGGCCGAGACCATGGCGCGGCTCGACATCGACCATCGCGAGCTCAGCGACGTCATCTTGACGCACATGCATTACGACCATGTCGGCGGCTGGGCCTCCTATCCCAAGGCGCGCTTCCATCTCCAGGAAAAGGAGATGCAGTTCGTCACCGGCCGTCACATGCGCTACCCGGTCTTCGGCCATTCCTTCGAGCCGGACGAGGTCGTCGGCCTGGTGCGGCTTAATTTCCAAGGTCGCGTCGCGTTCCATAACGGCGAGGACGAGATCGCGCCCGGCATCACCATCCACCATGTTGGCGGCCACACCGCCGGACTCCAGATCGTGCGCGTCCACACCGCGCGCGGCTGGGTCGTGCTGGCCTCGGATTCGAGTCACTACTTCGAGCATATCCGCTCGAACCGGGTGTTCACCGTTGCCTACCATATCGGCGACATGATCGACGCCTATCGTACCGTCGAGCGGCTGGCGGAATCGTCCGACCACATCATCCCGGGTCACGATCCGATGGTGATGAAGCTCTATCCGGCGGCGGCGTCGGCGTTGGAGAACGTCATCATCCGGCTCGACGTCGCGCCGAAGAAGCTCTAGCCAACCTGTACGCGAAAAGCAGAAGGGCCGCCCGAGGGCGGCCCTTCCTTACGATTGTCAGACTGCGGCGACGGATCGCCGCGATCCTTTCGTCAAGCGAGGGTGATCCCTGTCGAAGCAGCGATCCCGATCACGGCGAAGTCCGACACGCGTCGATGACAATGAGACACGGGA
>JASHUX010000409.1 GCA_030039775.1 Alphaproteobacteria bacterium
AACCCCATGCTCATGTTGCTGGTGTGCGAGGAGAGGCCGAGCGCGTCGCGCAAGGCGCGCGGCGCCAGCGTCAAACTGTGATGCTCGGTGCCGTTGCGCAGATAGACGACGCGCTGGCCGCGATGGCTCACCTCCTCGGTCTTGATGAAGCCGAGCGCCTCGGTGAAAAAGGCTTCCGACGCGCCGACGTCGCGGCAAAACAGCGCGATCGGCCCGATCCGCGTGATCTTGAACGGGCGCGGCAGCATGACGCCGCCGACGTTGTATTTGGCCTCGCCGACATCGCCGACTTTCCAGCCCGAGAAAATATCGACGCCGCGCCCGACCGCGTCGGCGACCTCGCGCTGTTCCGGGATTTGCGGCAGCACCGGCTTGTTGTCGAAGCGCCGGTCGTACATGGCGCGCGGCTTCGAGCGGCCGTCCCAGCCGATCTGCTCCATGCCGTAGTAAAGCTCGATCGTGTGGCCGTCGGGATCGCGGAAATAGCAATGCCAGTTGCTGCCCGGCATGTCGCGGCCGGTACGGCGCATCTCGACGTTCCGCGTCCGCAGATAGTCGTCGGCCTTCACCACTTCCTCGAGCGTGCCGACCTGCCAGGTGATCTGGTTCAAGGTCACGTCGCCGTCGGGCCCGTCGTCGCCCAGAAACGCGCCCATGGTCTTGTCCGCGAGGAGAAACGCGTGGTGATCGGTGCCGTAGGTCAGGAAGAAGATGCGCGTCTCTTTCATCTTCTTCGCCGTCTCCTTCATGAAGTCGAAGGCCGCGATGTCGATCTGGTCGGTGAGGCGGAAGCCGAAGAGACGCGAATAGAAATCGACGCTTTTGTCGACGCTGGCGACGTTGTAGCCGAAATGGCCGAGACGCCGGATCTTGAAGGGCCGCGGATAGGTGACGCCGCCGACATTGTAGCTGCCGTTGGTTGCGCTCATGGCTCGTTCCTCCTGGCGCCGATATTAGCGCCAAGACGCCGAGAAACAAAAACAACCGTCATCGCCGGATTTGATCCGGCGATCTCAACCCATTCGACGGGCCCGTCGCTCGCTGGAGATGGCCGGGTCAAGCCCGGCCATGACGACTTAGGGAGAACTTGGCGTCTTTGCGCCTTGCCGGTGAAACCCTATTCCGCCGGCTCGAGCTCCCGGGCCGGGGCGGCGGCAGGCGGGGCCGGGGCGTCGAGCGCCGCCAACCGCGCCGGCCACTCGGCGTCGAATTTGTCGAGCGCCGCGAGCTTCACCGGGCCATAGCCGCGCACCTTGTCCGGCGCAGCCGCCACCGCAACGGCAGCAACGTGGTTCTGGCTGTTGAGCTTCGCCAGCACCTGGTCGATGCCGCGCTCATAGGTGCGGATCAGGGCGCGTTCGCGCTGGCGCTCTTTCGACCAGCGGAACGGATCGAGCGGCGTCGCGCGCAACCACTTCATCGCGGACAGCAGGCGGAATACGCGCCATAGATACGAACCGAACTTCATCTTGCGCGGCCGCCCCAAATTCTTGTCGAACTTCGCCAGGAGCGGCGGCGCCAGATGGAACGTCACGTCGGGCGCACCGTCGAACGTCTCCGTCATCTGCTTTTTGAAGTCGGGATGGAGGAACAGGCGCGCGACCTCGTACTCGTCCTTGTAGGCGAGCACCTTGGCGTAATTGACCGCGACCGCGCGGGCGAGATCGTCGTCGCCTTTGGCCCCTACTTTGTCGACCAGCTTGCGGTAGCGCGACGCCAGGCCGCGGCCTTGATACGCGGTGAGATGCGCCGTGCGATGCGCGATCACCTCGTCGAGGCTCATCTCGTCGAGCGTGCGCGCCGGCTTCTCGCCTTTGAGCAGCGCCGCGATCTTGTCGGGGAACGCGGCGGCGTGCCGGCCCCATTCGAACGCGGCGAGATTGAACGGGACCGCGACGCCGTTGAGCTCGATCGCGCGGCGCAGCGCGCTTGCCGAGATCGGCAGCAAGCCGCGCTGATAGGCGTAGCCGATCATCATCAGGTTCGACGCGATCTCGTCGCCCAGCGCCTTCACCGCGAGGCGGTGGAAGTCGAACGTCATCACGCCGCGCGTCGACGCCTCGATCTCGCCCAGCGAATCCTTCTGCCGGAAATTGAAATCGCGGTCGAAAATGAAATTGGCGACCGGCGTGTTGTGGCCGTCGACGATGGCGAGGCTGCGCTGCGGCGAGATTAGGGTCAGCGCCTCGCGCGACGAGCCGACGACGCGGTCCGCCGCCAGCAGAAGGTGGGCGTGGCCCAACGGGATATGCGGCGCGGCGATATTCTCCGCGCGTTGGCCCAAACGGATATGCGAAATGACCGCGCCACCCTTTTGCGCAAGGCCGGACACGTCCTGCACCAGCGAGCCGACGCCGTCGAGCGACGCCGCCATGCCGATGACGCGGCCGACCGTAAGCACGCCGGTGCCGCCGACGCCGGCGACTGCGACGTTGTAGGCGGCAATGCCCGCGGGCAGCGCCGGCAGGCTCGGTTCGGGCAGGGTGGCCGTCGGCAGCGCCATGCCGCTGCCCTTGCGCAACACGGCA
>JASHUX010000410.1 GCA_030039775.1 Alphaproteobacteria bacterium
ATCTACAATAAATACGGCTTCAACAAGGGCATGCTGAACAGCGACCAGAAAGAGGACACGCGGTCGTGGACCGCCGGCGTCAATCCAATTCTGTTCCCGTATCTGCTCGCGTTCGGTCCCGAGGCGGGCGACAAGCGCATCCGAAAATCCTATCAGTTCGGCGTGCCGGTCGATGACACGCACACGTGGCACGTCAATTATTTCTGCTATGTCGTGCCAGACGAGATCGCGGTGCCGCACCAGCACTTTGTGCCTTATGCCGAAGTACCGCTGCACAAGCCCAACGGTGAATACCGGCTCGATTATGTGCTGGGCCAGGACATGGTGGCGTGGGCGGAGCAAGGCGACATTACCGACCGCACCCAGGAACATCTCGGCGCCAGCGATGCGCTCGTCGTTGCCTATCGCAACTTGCTTCGCGAACAAATCGATCTGGTCGAGGCCGGCCAGGAGCCGATGAACGTGTTCCGCGACTCATCCGAGATCGACAGTCCTGAGTTGCGGATTCCGGGCAATGAGAGCGGCGACGCGCCGATGCGCAACACTATCCTGGGCGCCTCGGTCACGTATCGCGAGAATTATCACAAGCTGTCGAAAGGCGGCTGGCCCTATATCGACGACGACGCCGACCGTTACTGTCCCGACCGTGAGATCATCCTCGATCTGTTCCGTCAGGTCGAAGAGCTGAACACACGGCAGAAGGAAAAGGTCTGACACCGCGAGACCGCGAGTGAAGCGCCGCACACTCGGCCGCACCGGCCTTTCGGTTCCGGAAATCGGTTTTGGCTGTGGCCCGACCGCCGGCCTGATGGTGCGCTGCAGCTTCGGCGAGCGCCGCGAGGCGGTAGCGCGGGCGCTCGCCCTCGGCATCGATTATTTCGACACCGCGCCGGTCTATGGCGATACCGCGTCGGAGTCGCATCTCGGCGAGACGCTGCGCGCGCTGGATGCCAAGCCGACGATTGCAACCAAGGTCGCGCTCGAAGAGCGCGATTTCGGCGACATTCGCGGTGCGGTGATCCGCTCGGTCGAGGCGAGTGTTGAACGGCTCGGCGGACCGGTGGCCCTGATCCAGCTTCACAATCGCGTCGCCTTTCATCGCGCCGCCAACGCCGAGTACGGTTCTGGCGCTCTGCTCCATGTCGATGACGTACTGGGTCCGGAGGGCGTGGCCGAGGCGTTTCACGCACTTCGGGAGCGCGGGCTGGCGCGGTTCTTCGGATGTTCGGCCTATGGCGGCGATCCGTCCGCCGTCGCTCGCCTGATCGACAGCGGCGCCTTCGACACGATCATTGTCAATTTCAGCATGCTCAACCGCACGGCTTGGGAGCCGGACGCTGGCGTCGCGCGCAACTACGCCGGCGCCGGCAAACGCGCCGCGGCAGCGGGCATGGGCGTGATCGGCCTACGTGTACTCGAAGGCGGCGCACTGGCGAACAAAGCCGGAGAGGCCGTTCGCTTCGCGCTGTCGAACCGCGATTTATCGACCGTGCTGATCGGCTTCTCCGACGTCGCACAAATCGAAGCAGCCGCGTCCTATGTCCAAGAGAAAATCCCGGGGGGCGTTTCATCATGAGATTGGTATTGTTCGCGCTGTCGCTGGCGCTGGTCGCATCGGCGGCTTGGGCAGGTGAGAAATCGATCAAGATCGGCGTGCTGACCGACCTGACCAGCTTCGCCTCGCGCAGCGCCGGTCAGGGTTCGGTCGATGCCGTCAAGATCGCGGTCGCCGACTTCGGCGGCACGGTACTCGGCAAGCCGATCGAGGTGGTGGTCGCCGACATGCAATCGAAGCCCGACCTCGCAGTCGAGATCGCGCGGCGCTGGTACGAGCGCGAGAATGTCAATCTGATCGTCGACGTCCCAAACTCGGCCGGCGCGCTCGCGATCCGCGGCCTCGCCACCGCCAACAAGCGCGTTTTCATCCCGACCATCGCCGCCAGCGCCGCCATCACCGGCAGGGGCTGCTCGCCCTATACGATCCACTGGGTGGTGAACAGCACCGCGATCGCGCGCGCCTTTGTCAGCGCGCTCACCGACGACGGCGCCAAGACTTGGTTCCTGCTCATGCCCGACTACGCCATCGGCAAGGCGTTCGCAGCCGACGCGCAGCGCTATATCGCCACCGTCGGCGGCAAGGTCCTCGACACCGTCTATTTCCCCGTGAACAACAGCGATTTCTCGTCTTTCGTGCTGCGCGCGCAGGCCTCCGGTGCCGATGCCATCGCGACCGGCGCCATCGGCACCGATCTCTCGAACCTGATCAAGCAAGCCAAAGAGTTCGGCGTGCTGCCGTCATCGAAACAGCGCCTCGCCGCATTCGTCATCACCGTGTCGGAAATTCACGGCACCGGCCTCGACACCATGCAGGGCGTCTGGGCGATGCAGGATTTTTACTGGGACCGGAACGACCAGACCCGCGCCTTTGCCAAGAAATTCTTTGCCGTCGAGAAGCGCATGCCGGACTTCACTCATGCCGGCAACTATTCGGCGGTGCTGGCTTATCTCAACGCGGTGAAGGTCGCCGGCACGAACGATGCCGCCGCTGTGGTGGCGCAGATGAAGCACGGCACTGTCTTGCGCTTCGGCGAAACCTCCACGATCCGCGCGGACGGCCGTGCGGTTTTCAATGTCGAGCTCTATCGCGTGAAAGCGCCGGCGGAATCGAAAGATCCGTGGGATGTGCTGAAACCGGTGAAGCAAATCGACGCGAGCAAGATTTTCGATCCGCCTAATCCGCAATGCGAATTGGCGGGAGCCAAATAGGCCAAAGGAGGAGGCCATGTTCCTGCGCAATTGTTGGTATGTCGCGGCCTTTGCCGCCGACGTAACGGC
>JASHUX010000411.1 GCA_030039775.1 Alphaproteobacteria bacterium
AAGAAATCAGCATTTCGGGTCGCCATATCACGCTGCACGATAACGGCGCACCGCGCCGCATCAACGACGCTGGCAAACTCAATCAGCATCCCATCACCGGCTGTCTTAACGATCCGGCCGTGGTTAGCAGCGATTGCAGGGTCTATAAGCGTGCGCCTCATATCCCGAAGGTGCGTCAGCGTTCCCTCTTCGTCCCCCGCCGTCAGTCGCGAATACCCCGCGACATCGGCCGCAAGGATAGTGGTGAGCTTCCGCGTCTCGCTCATTCTTCCGGCACCCCCGCCTTGCGCAGGCCCTCATAGATGCGCTCCACATAGGATTGGAAAGTGGGATCGTCGCCCCCGATCATCCTCAACCCGGCGCGAAACCACTGAATCGTCAGGCCAGGGCGGAGCGCCAGCGTCGCTTGGACAGCGGCCCGCGCTTCGGCCAAGCGACCGAGCCGCCCCAGGGCAGCGGCTAGAAATTGATGCGCAGGCAACAGATTGGGGTTGGTGTCGATCGAGCGCCGCAACCAGGCCGCGGCGGCTTCGTCTTCGCCGATGCAGAGCTTCGCCAGGCCGGCGAGCATCGCCCAGATATAAGCGTTGCTGTCACGGGGACTGAGGCGCAGTGCCTCCAGTACGTGGGCCTCGGCCTCCTCGGCCCGGCCGATCCCGGTTTTGGCGAGGGCAAGCAGCCCGGCATGGGCATGCGCCAGGTTCGGGTCCAACGCCAAGGCGCGCTCGGCATCGGTGATGGCTTGCGCCGGTCGGCCACTGTGAAAGTGGACCAGCCCCACCCAGGTATGGGCCCAAGCATGGTTCGGCGCCTGTGCCAGCGCCCGGGTTAGGTCCGCCGCGGCTGACGCCAGGTGCATGGCGCGATCGGCGGGGGCCGCGAGGCCGCCGCCGACGGTCTCGGCGTCGATCCGGCCACGGCCGACTAGCGCCTCGATATTGCCGGGGTCGAGCGCGAGTGCGCGCTCGAACGAGGCGCGCGCTTTGGCGAGATTATCCGGAACAATGCCCTTATTGGCCCAAGCCATGCCCTGGAAATAGAAGTCCATCGAACTAGGGTCGGGTGATCTCTCGGCGCGCCGCGCCTCGGCGGCGATCAACTCAGCACTTAATTCGTTGGCGAGTCGCGCGACGATCTCGTCCTGCATGTCGAAGAGGTCGGCAACGGGCTTGTCAAAGCGCTCAGCCCACAGATGATTGCCGGTCTCGGCATCGATGAGCTGCACGTTGACCCGCAACCGGTTATCCCCACGCTGTACCGAGCCCTCCAAGACGTACCGGACGTTCAGCTCACGGCCGATCTGCTTCAAGTCGGCCGCCTTGCCCTTATAGGTGAAGGCGGTGTTCCGACCGATAACGAAGCTACCGGCCATCCGCGATAAGTCCGTGGTCAGGCTCTCGGTCACGCCATCGGCGAAATACTCCTGCTCGGGATCCCCGCCGATGTTGGCGAAGGGCAGCACGACAATGGAGAGACGCGGTGCGGATTGTGCAGCGATGACCGGGGTTGACCCCGGGAGTGTTCTAGAAACTTGACCTGACGCAATGCCGTACACCCGGACCGGCCGCGCGATGTTCTTCAACTCCCTGTCGCCGATATCGGTGAAGTCCGTCGCGATTTTGTCGCGTACCTGCTCATAGGCCGCGTTGGACAGACGAATTTCGCCCGGATCGCAGATGCCTTCCAAACGCGCCGCAACATTAACACCGTCGCCCATCAGGTCGCCGTCGTGTTCGACCATCACATCGCCAAGATGGATACCGATACGGAATTCGATCCGCTTGTCGGGCCCGATGTTGGCGTTCCGCGCCGCCATGCCGCGCTGAACCTCCATGGCGCCACGCACGGCGTTCACGACACTACCGAACTCGATCAGAATGCCGTCGCCCGTGGTCTTGACGATGCGGCCCCCGCCGGCCGCAATCACAGGGTCGATCAACTCCTGCCGCATTGCACGAAGCCGCGACACCGTGCCCTCCTCATCGACGCTGACTAGTCGCGAATAGCCCGCGACATCCGCCGCAAGGATGGTCGTGAGCTTCCGCGTCTCCGTCATTGCTCCGGCATCCCAGCCTTGCGCAGGCCCGCGTAGAACCGTTCGCGCATCGCCAAATATTGAGGATTATCGGAGACAGCCTGCATCTTGTAAGCCGCGATTGTCCTTATTTTGGCGTTCGGAAGCGCTAAATACTGACCCAGCGCATCATGTGCTTCGGCGTCGTGTCCGCTCATCGCCAATGCGGCGGCGAGACAGGCTTGGGCTACCGCGAAGTTCGGGTTGATGGCGAGGCCGCGGCGAAACCAGTCGACGGCTTGATCGTCCTGCTTCAGCGCAAAATAAGTGAAGCCTTTGTCGGCCATCCAACTGGCGCGGTATGGATCGCCTGGGCTGAGACGCATGGCCCGATCGAGGCATGAATTGATCTTTTCGAACTTGCCCGTGTAGAAGCCGTTGAAACAGAACATCGTGTAGGCATCCATTTGGCCGGGATTGAGGGCGATCGCCTGCTCGGCCTCGGTTTCCGCCTGGTCGAATTGCCGTTGCGACACCAGCGCCAGCGCCTTGGCGACGTGAACAACCGGGTCGTTGGCGTCGAGCGAAAGGGCGCGCGACGCCAACTCGCTTGCTTGCCTGATATCGGCCTCGCGATCCCGACTTTGATCGGCCAACACGCGAGTCGAAAACCTTGGCGATAGAATGGCGGCCGCTTTGGCATTATTCGAGTCGAGAGCCAAGGCTTGTCGGCAAAGCGAAAACGCGTCCTCCACCTGACCAAAATATCCCTTGGATTGCCAAAGAGCGACTTGGCAGCGCAGCGCCAATTCCTCGGCGCTTGGATTGTCGGAATGGGCGTGCCGAAGCTTCGCCGCCTCCACGTCGCTCAGTTGCACTTCCAGAGTCCGCGCCAAGCGCGTGACGATCTCGTCCTCGGTTTCGAGTAGGTCGGTCTTGTCGGTGTCGAATTCCTCGGCCCAGAGATGCGCGCCGGTCTCGGTGTCGATGAGCTGGGCGTTGGTGCGGATGCGCTTGTCGGTCGGCTGCACCGAGCCTTCGAGCATGTAGCGCACACCTAAATCTTTTCCGATCTCTTTCGCGTCAGTCGGCTTGCCCTTGTAGGTGAAGGCGGTGTTGCGCGCGATGACGAAGCTGCTGGGGATGCGCGAAATGTAGGTCGTCAGTTCGTCGGTTAGCACATCGGCGAGATAATCCTGCTTCGCGTCGCCGGACAGATTCTGGAATGGCAGCACCACGATGCTCAACCGCGGCCCCTCATCCTCGGGCAGCCCGGCTTTACGCAGACCTTCGAAATAGGCAGGCATGTCCGGCGAGTGCCCGTGCGTCAACCATTTCATCGTTAGCTTTGGATTGATCCGGCGGGCTTCGGCGAGCGTCGTCTTGGCTTCGCCGGTCTTCCCCATCAGGGCATAGGCTGCCGCCATATCGGCGTACGGGATCCACCCCTTGAAGCCCGAATTGATCGATTTACGCGCGTCCTCTATCGCGTTGTCATAATGACCCAATCCTATTTCTGCTTGGTCTAGCGCGAAATACCACATGCCAATCCGAGGATCGCGCGGA
>JASHUX010000412.1 GCA_030039775.1 Alphaproteobacteria bacterium
ATCGAGATGCAGGACGTGACGCCGATCTTCGCCGGCTCCGGCTTCAAGCTGTTCGCCGGCATGATCGAGCGCGATCCCGCCAATCGCGTCTGGGGCATTCCCGCGCCGACCGGCGGCAACCGCGCTTTTTGCGACCGCATGAACTCGTGGGCGCAGGGCGAGGGCCAGCCCGGCCTCGGCTATATCTTCTATCGCGCCGACGGCGCCGCCGGGCCGATCGCCAACAATATCGGGCCGGAGCGTAGCGAGAAATTGCGGGGACAGCTCGGCCTGAAGGACGGCGACGCCGTGTTTTTCGTCGCCGGCAATCCCAAGACCTTCACCCAATTCGCCGGCCAGGCGCGGCTGAAGCTCGGCAAGGAACTGACTCTCAGCGAAGACGGCGTCTACAAATTCTGTTGGGTCGTCGATTTTCCGATGTATGAGCGCGACGAGGAGACGAAGCAGATCGTCTTCAGCCACAATCCCTTTTCGATGCCGCAAGGCGGGCTCGAGGCCCTCGAGACGCAGGACCCGCTGACCATCAAGGCGTTTCAGTACGACATTGTTTGTAACGGCGTCGAACTGAGCTCCGGCGCGATCCGCAATCACCGCGCCGACATTATGATCAAGGCGTTCGGGATCGCCGGCTACCCCGCGTCCGAGGTCGAGGCGCGTTTCGGCGGCATGCTCGACGCCTTCCGATTCGGCGCGCCGCCGCATGGCGGCTCGGCGCCGGGCGTCGACCGCATCGTGATGTTGCTGGCGGACACGCCCAATCTCCGGGAGGTGGTGGCTTTCCCGATGAACCAACAGGCCCAAGACCTGATGATGCAAGCGCCGGCCGAGGTGCCGCCCGCCCGGCTCAAGGAATTGCATATCCGTTTGGCAATGCCGCCGGCGGGTAAAACTGGGGGATGATTTTCGCGGCGGCTTCCGTATGATCCTGTCGAGACAGAGGTGATGATGCGTTTTTCCCCCGTACGCGTAACCGCGCTTGCCGCGGCCTGTACCGTATTGGCCGCGCCTGCTTTTGCCGCCGATATCCAACCGCATCGTGCGCTTTACACGCTATCCCTCGGCAGCGCCAAGACCTCGAGCGGCGTGCTCGGCGCCGATGGTGCCATGCTCTACGCTTGGGGCGAGACCTGCGGCGGCTGGACCGTCGAGCAGCGCTTCCGGCTTCGCCTCGAATACGCCGACCAGGACGCCACCGAGATCACCTCCAACCTCGTGACCTGGGAGTCGAAGGACGGCGCGCGCTACCGCTTCAACGAGACGCGCACGCGCAACGGCGAGCTCGATCAACGGATCAAGGGCGAGGCGCACATCAATATTCCGCAAAGCTATTTGCTCGGCTTCGACGGCAACGGCACCAAGCTCGGCGCCAACGGGCGCGCGACCATCGAACAAGCGGCGGCCGCCTCGAAGCGTGAGCCGACCTTCCATGTCCTGGTGGTGAGTCACACCAACACCGCTGCCAAGAGCGCCAAGGCCGAAGACGAGCGGCTGGCGCGGCGCCGGGCCGAAACCGTGCGCGCCGAACTCATCCACGCCGGCATTCCCGCGACCACGGTGCAGATCTCCGCCACGGCCGGCCCGATGGCGACCCTGGCGGCCCAGGAGACGCGCGGCACGCCGTCCGGCAACCCCGTCGAGATCCTGCTTGAGCCGTCGAAAAAGGGCGGGGTCGCCGAGTTCCAGAGCCCGGAACAGGCGGTTATCCCGCTGAAACCGGAGGCGCTGTTTCCGACGGCGCACACGTTGTTCCTGATCGGCGAGGCCGAAGCCGGCGCGCCGTTCGTGGTGCGCCAGGTGTTCGACGGCACCACGGTGGACGACGCCACCACAATCTCGGCGGTGATCGGCCCGACGCTGAAACCGGGCGAGGAAAATCCCGACGAGCATCCCATCAGCTCGCCGCTGCTCGACCGGCCGTCCTGGCGCATGCGCCTGGCCTTCTTCCCGGCGGAGAGCAAAGCGGAACAGCCGGATTACGAACTCAGCATGCGGTTGATGGATAACGGCGTGTCGCAGGACATGTCGCTCGATTACGGCGACTACACCGTCGACGCCCGCCTCGATCACATCGAGCCGCTGCCCAAGCCAAGCTGCGACTGAGGCGGCCAGCGGGCAGACGAATTAGGGGCCGGCCTTGTGCCGGCCACTTTTGCTTTGGGGAGGGACGCCGGCATCGCCCTTCCGGTGGCAAAAAGCGGCGGAAAATTTGGGCGGCTCGCTTGCAATTGTTCCTTTTATGTTCTATATAATACGTACAATGCGTTTTATAGAGGAAGGAGCAAGGTCATGGCAGACAGCGGGCACACTCGTGGGACGCCTGATAAAAACCAGCAGATACCAGGAGAAACAGGCGAGGCGGCGCGGGACGGCCGCGGGCGATTCCAGCCCGGGCAATCGGGCAATCCCGCCGGCCGCCCGAAAGGCATCCGCAATCGGGCGACGCTTTTAGCTCAAGCGATGTTCGCCGAGGAAGCGGAAAACCTGGTGCGGACCGTGCTCGACCGCGCGCTTTACCGGAACGACCCGGTGGCGCTACGCCTGTGCATCGAACGCATCATGTCGCCGCGACGGACGGAAGCACCGGAATTCGTGCTGCCGCCATTGCGTGCGATCGGCGATGCGCCGGTCGCGCTCGCCGCGATCGGTCAGGCCGTGTCGGAAGGCGCGATCACGCCCGGCGAGGCCGGCCAGCTCTCCGATGTCGTCAATCGCTTCGTCTATGCTTGGGAAAGCATCGAGTTGGCGGCGCGGCTCGAAGCGCTTGAGGACTCGGATTCCCGGCTTCGGCAACAGCATGGTCGGGCATGACGGTTTCCGCCGCCGGATTAGGCTCCTCGAACCGCGTTACGCCCGGCGCCGTGCCCCGCCGGACTTCGCCGAGGAACGGCGCAAGCGAATCGCGGCGCGGCAATGGATGTGTCGCCAGGTTCGCGAGGGTCTCGTCCGGCTCGGTCACGATCCGGAGCAATGCGCCATGCTGATTCGTGGCGAACGGATGATCGCGGAGGAACTGGCCGCGCCGCCGGTGCCGCCCGCCGCGGCCCGGGCCGACCCCGCCACGCGCTTCGAGGGCAAGCTCGTCGCGACGGTGAGCCGGTTCAGCGATCCGTCGACGCCGGCGCCGAATCTCGGTAAGGAATCGTTAATGACTGTGTTGGCGTATGTGTTGGCGCGCAGTCCGCCGCCGGCTGAGGCACCGTCAAGCGGGACAACGGCCGAAAACCACGACTCGGATGCGGGCGGATAACGATGAAACTTACCGAATTTTAAGGTAAATCGTTTTGGATGTGGCGCGCGATATTGACCCTTTGGAGGGGGAACAGATGACGACGTTGCAGCCACAAGAGACGAGCCAGCCGGTTGCGGCATCGTCGCGCGTGTCCGAGGACAAGGCCATGACCAAGCGCGTGCTGATTGTCGAAGACAACGACCTCAACATGAAGCTCTTCCACGATCTTCTGGAGGCGCACGGCTACGACACCTTGCAGACCAAGGACGGTCTCGAGGCGTTGCAGCTGGCGCGGCATCATCATCCCGACCTGATCCTCATGGATATCCAGTTGCCGGAAGTCTCCGGCTTGGAAGTCACCAAGTGGATCAAGGAAGACGACAACCTCAAGTCGATCCCCATCGTCGCGGTCACCGCGTTTGCGATGAAGGGCGACGAGGAGAAGATTCGCGAGGGCGGCTGCGAAGCCTATATCGCGAAGCCGATTTCGATCGCCCATTTCCTCGAAACCGTTAAGCGCTTCCTGCAATAGTCAGAGGGCACGATGTCGGCACGCATTCTGGTCGTCGACGATGTGACGGTGAACGTGCGCCTGCTTGAAGCCAAGCTGGCGAGCGAATATTTCAACGTCCTTACCGCGTTCAACGGCGAAAAGGCGATCGAAATGGCGAAGGCGGAGCGGCCCGACCTGGTGCTGCTCGACGTCATGATGCCCGGCATGGACGGTTTCGAAGTGTGCAAGCGCCTCAAGGCCGATCCGGCGACCGCGGAAATTCCGGTGGTTATGGTGACGGCGCTCTCCGACGTGTCCGACCGCGTCAAGGGCTTGGAGTCCGGCGCCGACGATTTCTTGACCAAGCCGGTCAACGATGTCGCCTTGTTCGCGCGTGTCCGCTCGCTCGTCCGCTTGAAGCGGATGATCGAGGAATGGCGCCTGCGCGAGGAAGTCTCCGGCCGTTTCGAGAACGTGCTCGGCCAGGGCGAAAAGCAAGAGGAAGACTCCACGCCCGCGCGGGTCGTGGTGTGGGAGCAAAGCGATTTCGCGGCGCAGCGCATTACCGAGATGCTGACGCCGATGGTTCAAGACGTGGTGCGGGTCAAGTCGCCCGACGAATTGGGCGCCAGCTTCAGCCAGCCCGCCGACCTCGTCATTCTCAGCCTCGCCGGCTCGTTCGACGCCTTGCGCCTGGTCGGCCAATTGCGCAGCGCCGAGGCCAGCCGCTTCGCGCCGGTCCTGCTCATCGCCGCCGAGGAAGAGATGGCGCGTCTCGCCAAGGGCCTCGATCTCGGCGCCAACGATTACATTCTGCGGCCTATCGACAAGAACGAGTTGATCGCGCGCGCCCGCACCCAGATTCGCCGCAAGCGTCTCCAGGACCGGCTCCAGGAGAATTATCAGAAGAGCCTGGCGCTGGCGCTGACCGACAGCCTCACCGGCCTCTACAACCGCCGTTATTTCACCGCCCATCTCGAAGGGCTGATGACGCGCATCGCCGAAGGCGCGCAGGGCGCCGCCGTGCTGATGCTCGACGTCGATTTCTTCAAGAAAGTCAACGACACCTACGGCCATGCCGCCGGCGACGTCGTGCTGCGCGAAGTGGCGACGCGGCTTGCCCGCAACGTGCGCGGCTTCGATCTGGTCGCGCGCTATGGCGGCGAGGAATTCGTCGTGGTGATGCCGGAAACGACGCTGCCGATCGCGACCATGGTCGCCGAACGTCTCCGTGCCGCCATCGCCGAGAAGCCGATCGCGCTGGGCGAGGTCGGCCGCGAAATTCCCGTGACGATCAGCATCGGCATCGCCGTCACCCAAGAGCGCGGCGACACCGCCACCGCCGCCCTAAGCCGCGCGGACGAAGCGCTTTACGAAGCGAAGCGCGCCGGCCGCAACCGCGCGATCAATTGGGAACCGCAGATGCAGGCGATGGCAAAGGTCGCGAATTAGGAAATTCGGCAATCCCTCAACGCGCCGCTCCGGCGAAAGCCGGAGTCCATAAGGACTTCTTCCTTACTTGATTTTGCCTTCCTTGAAGACGACGTGCTTGCGCGCGATCGGGTCGTATTTTTTCAGCTCGATCTTTTCGGTCTTGGCGCGCGGATTCTTTTTCGTGACGTAATAAAAGCCGGTATCGGCGGAGCTGACGAGCTTGATGAGAACCGTGTTGGACTTGGCCATGGCGCTATCCTGGGGAGATGGCGAGAGTTGCGCGAACCTTATCGACTGAGCCTAGCCTGTCAAGCCGCCATGGGCGACAATGGCCGCGATGATCGGCTTCGGCCTCACCTGGGCGATGCGCCGCGTCGATGCAATCCTGCGCCGCCGCCTCGGCATCGTCGAGTTCTCCGACGATCCGGAATGCCTGTACCGAATTTCGTTCGGCGTGCTGCCGGCGACGATGGTTTTGCCGAGCGGCGCCTCGATCGCGGCGGGCCGGCGTTTCATCGAGGTTCATCTTTGGAACGATCGCATACCGGCGATACCGCCCAAGGGCAGCACCACCGCGTGGGCGGCGGCGTTCGGACGCGGTCTGCAGTATTCGTTCGCGCTGCTGGCGAATTACATCGCGCGCGATCCCGAATGCAGGGACGTTGCCGCTATCACCGCCTCGCCGGTGTTCCCCGCACGACTCGGGCCGGATGCTTTGAGGCGGCTGTGTCAACGCTTGGGCTGGGAGATCATGCCGGGTCGCGAAAAGCGCGGCCGGGTCGCCGTTTGGCTCGACAATATTCTGATCTGGCTGCTGATCCGCGTATTCAATCCCGAGGGCTCTCGCGGCCGCGGCGTGTCGCACGGCCGGATCGAGGTCTGGATGAGCCGCGCGCGTCTGCTTGACCGCTATGCCGCGCGCACCGACATAGAGGGCAAGACCGAAGAAACGATGGCGGAGTGACCGTGAGTTCCGAGATTTCCAAAGAGCCTCTCGTTCCGTTCGAGATCACCGTCTGCGGTATCGACGAGCTGCCGTCGCATTGCGATCGCGGCGTCACGCATGTGCTGACGCTACTCGATCCCGGCTGGCCGACGCCCGACGCGCTCGCGGCGCTGGGCGCCGGCCACCGTCTCGATATGCGGTTCTATGACATCATCGATCCGCATCCCGAATTCTCCGGTCCGGAGGTCGAACACGTCGAGAAGCTGCTGGCCTTCGGACGCAGCCTGCCGAATGTCGGCGGCGGGCATCTTCTCGTCCATTGCCACATGGGCATTTCGCGCTCGAGCGCGGCGATGTTTCTGTTGTTGGCGCAGGCGCGCCCGGAACGGCCGGCGGCCGAAGTTTTGGCCGAGGTAGTGCGCATCCGTCCGCACGCCTGGCCCAATCTGCGCATGGTCGAGATCGGCGACGCCTTGCTCGGCCGCGACGGCGATTTGGTCAAGGCCGCCATCGCGCGCTATTGCGACATGCTGCATCGCCGTCCAAGGCTGCGCGACGCCATGGCTAAGCTCGGCCGCACGCGGGAGCTCGATGCCGCCGACGCGGCATGACCTAGCGGTAGTTCCGCAGCATGTCGTACACGGTTTGGCTCGGCTCGAAATCGACGCGGGGGTGACGGAACAATCGCCCGACCCAGTGAAAGCGTTCGCGCAGCAGCGGCCCGTCATGGGGCCGGCGGGCGTAATCGTGCGCGGGCAAGGGCCGCAGGCTTTCGCGCTCGACCCGCGCCAACGCGAGGTTGGCTTTTTCCGAGCGATAGATCCCGAGGAGACGCCGCTTCAGGTCGATCTCGGCCGTGGTCAGGCGCAGCTCCGTCTCGGCGCCGTTCGGGACCGCGAACCGGTTCCATTGCACCGCGCCGCCGCCGCGATTGTACTCGGCGAACTCGAATACCGGTCGGCCGCCGGCGACGCGGTTGGCGAGCACGTTGGCGGCGTCATGGTCTTGATGGCCGCCCTCCCAGGCTGGAACCCAGACGGCGTCGATGGCGCGCTCGCGCAGTATTGGCTCGATCCGCGCCGCCGCGTCTCCCAGATGCGTCTTGAGCGTCCGAGACGGCCAGCCGAAAAAATCGATCACCTCGATCCCCAGGATCGCCGCCGCTTGCCGCGCTTCGTCGCGCCGTTGCCGCGCGCGTTCGTCGCGCCGCGGCCGGTCGCGCCGCCAAAGATGCTCGGGCGCAGGAATGCCATCGGTGAGATAGAGGCCGAAGAATAGGTCGCCGTCACCACGGCGGCGCGTTATGGCGGCGGCGACCCCCACCACCTCGTCATCGGGGTGGGGGATCAGCAACAGAATATGGGCCATGGCGCGTCAGGCAGCGGTCTTGCGTCTCTGCCGTGCGGCGTGTTCCCAATGAGGCAGCAGATCCTGCGCGAACACATCGTGCCAGGATGGCACGACCGTTTCAGCATACTCCCTGGCCGCCCCTGCCATAGCACGCCGCCGCGCCGGTTGAGCGGTAAGTTCGGCCAGCGCGCAACGCCAGGAGTCGGGCTCGCCGCCGGGCAAGACCTGGCCGGTTTCGTTTTCCCTGACGGCGCGGCCCATGCCGCTGTCGCGCGCCACCAACACCGGCAATCCGGATGCCAGCGCCTCGAGCAGCACGTTCGCCGATTCCTCGATGCGCGAGGGCAGGGCGAAGACATCGGCGGACGCATAGAGCCGCGCCAACTCCTCGGGCTCAACGCTGCCCGGACAACTGGTACGCGGTCCCAGCCGGTCGATCACGGCGCGGCGATCTTCGCCGTCGCCCGCGCAGAAGAGATGCGCGTCGATGCCTCGGTCCAAAAGCAGGCGAACGGCTTCGGCCAGCAACAAAATGTTCTTGCCGCGGTTGAGACGTCCGGCCGCCAGAATCACCAAACGCTCCGGCGGAATGCCGTACCGGTCGGCCAGCCAGCCGCGGTCGCGGCGCGCCGGGTGGAACAGCTTCCTGTCGATCCCGCGGCGCAACAGACCGACTCGTCCGCCGATCAACCCCCGCAAATCGTCGAGCTGGTCCGGACGCGACACCAGAACGAACGTGCATTGCCGCTGATAAGTTGCGAGTTGGCGCAGCATGCGCCGTTCCATCCGCCGCGCGACTTGGAGACGCGACAACAACACCGACGAGACGATGCTGTCGCCGAACAGGCGCTCTATGGTCTGCGCCGTAAACAGCCGGGCATATTCGGGCGTGTTGGTGTGCACCGAATTGACGATGGGTATGTCGTGACGCTGGCCTACGGTCATAGCCGTTTTGGCATAGGCGAAATAGGCGTCGGTCGTATGAATGACGTCGTAATCGGAAAGGTGGCGCGCCAAGCGCGGATGCCAGGGCGAAAGATCGGTGTGATCGGGCACATGCGACAGGAAGGGCAGGCGGTTTGTACTGAAGACGGGTGGCTCGATGTGGTAGCGCACGTTTTCGCCGATGTAGCGCCGGTCCGCTTCCGTGCCCATGAAATGAACCGTGAGATCGACCTCGCCGGGAAAATTGCAGGCGGCTTCGGCCAGCCGCTCCCAGCAGCGCACATGCCCCCCGGCCGAGACGCCGAGAGGCAAATCGACCAGCACGCCAACCCGCAATGGCCGCTGCTTTCGCACCGCAATAACGGTCGGAGAAGCGAGCGTTCGCGAGTCCATTACAGCCTGAGACGGAGAAGATGCATAACCGCGGAATTATATGGCGAAGCATATTTCCACGGGCAAGAGGCGGGGCTTGGCTCACAAATTGTTGTTGTGGGCCGGCACGCCAGTGTCATGCCCCAGCGACCGCCGCGCAAAGAGGAAATAACCCGTCGCCAACGCCGGCAAGCCAAGCGCGACCTCGCGGAGCCGTTTGGTGAGCGCCAGTATAAGGCCGGCTTCCGGCCCAAGGCCGACCGCCGACCCCAGCAGCAATAGTGCGCCGTCTTGGACGCCGAGCCCGCCCGGAATGACAAAGGCGGCGGTGCGAGCGGCATGACCCAAGCTTTCGATCACGATTGCGTCGCCGATACCGATCGGTTGGCCCAACGCGTAGAACACGAGCCAGGTCTCGCCGGCGCCGGCCAGCCATCCTGCCAGCCGGCAAACACCCGCTTCGACCAAGGCGACACGCCGCTGGTAGATGCGCTGCACAGCGGCGTCAAGCGCCTCCGCGCTTTCGATATCGAAGCGACGGCGGGCAGTGTCCGACCACCGATGCGCAATCCGTACCGCGAGCACAAAAAGTCCGGCGCGTTGAAGCACGTAGAACAGGAGAGCGCTGCCGGCAATGACGGCGCCCGCCGGCGCCAAGACCCGCACCGCGCCGAATTTGTCGGAGATGGTGCTGAGCAGCGCCAAGCCGAGAAGAGCGAATATGAGTTCCGTCGAAATGCTTAGCGTCAGATCGACCACGACGGTCGCGGCGGCTTCGCCCGGCGGCGCCGCGTGACGCGCTATCCGTGCCCGAGCGATCTCGCCCAAATGCGGGATCGGGAATAAACCGTTGACGCCTTCGCCGATCCAGATCGCGCCGAGCAGCGGCGCCAAGGCCGGATGCTTGCTGAACAGCATCTGCCATGCGCGCGCATCGATCGCGAGCGGTATCGCGTGCCACGCCACGATTGCGACGATCCACCAACGCATGGCGCCGACACTGTCGAGGAGCCGGCCGGGATCGTTGAAATACACTAACGCGGCCAATACGCCGAGGCCGGCGAGCCACGCGATAATGGTGGGAATTCGCATGTGGATGGCGAGATTAGGGGAAACCAGGACGATCCGCTACGATGCGGGCGTGAAGCGACTCATCGTCACCGCCGACGATTTCGGCATGTCGCTCGCCGTCAACGAAGCGGTCGAGGACGCGCATCGGCGCGGCATTCTCAGCGCCGCTAGCCTCATGGTAGCGGGCGACGCAGCCGCCGATGCGGTGGCGCGCGCCCGACGGATGCCGACGCTTGGCGTCGGGCTGCATCTCGTCCTGGTTGACGGCAAACCGGTGCTGCCGCCCGAGCAGTTGCCCGACCTGGTCGATCGCTCGGGGAAATTCCCGAATGCGTTCGCGGCATTGGGCGCGCGCATCTACGTCAGCTCCGCGGCAAGGCACCAGGCCGAAGCGGAAATTCGCGCCCAGCTCGCGGCCTTCCATGCCACCGGCCTTACGCTCGATCACGTCAATGCCCATCATCATTTTCATTTCCACCCGGCGGTGCGCGACATTCTGATCGAGCTTTCGCCAGGGTTCGGAATTCGCGCTGTCCGCTTGCCGCGCGAGCCATCGTTGACGGCGAGCAATGCCATCGTAACGCCGTTCGTCGCGTCGTTGCGGCGCGCGCTCGATCGCGCCGGCATTGCTCACAACGATTGGCAGCTCGGCCTTACCGGTAGCGGGGCGATGACTGCACTGCG
>JASHUX010000413.1 GCA_030039775.1 Alphaproteobacteria bacterium
GATTGGAACAAGGCCGGGGAAGAGGCGATCAAGGATTACAACAAGGGTGACACGGTCAAGGTTCGTGTCCTCGACGTAGACGTCGAGAAAGAGCGTATCTCGCTTGGCATCAAGCAACTCGAGTCCGATCCGTTCGAGAGCAATCTCGCGTCACTCAAGAAAGGCGACATCGTCACCACCACGGTAACCGGGATCACCGACGGCGGCATCGAGGTCACGGTGTCCGACGGCATGCCGGGCTTCATCCGCAAGTCGGAATTGTCGCGCGATCGCGCCGAGCAGCGGCCCGACCGCTTCGCCGTCGGCGAGAAGGTCGACGCCAAGATCACGGCAATCGACAAAACCTCACGCAAGGTGACGCTGTCGATCAAGGCCCGCGAGGTCGAGGAAGAGAAAAAGGCGATGGCGGAATTCGGCTCCTCCGATTCCGGCGCCAGCCTCGGCGATATTCTGGGCGCCGCGATCAACCGGTCGCGCAACAAGGAAGAAAACGCGGATAAGGAATAAAGCGGAACGTACGGAAAGGGTCTCTCCCCGGGCGCACCGGGGAGAGACCTTTGTTTTTGCGTCGTATCAGTTGATTTGCGACGAATTGGAAGCTGGGTTCGGTGTTGATGACCGTCGTGCAGGTTTGTGTCGTGCACGTGACGAAGGTCGTGTTCCCGGTAATCAAGGCGGTCGGTGCCCCGGCGTTATTGATCAACAAGATCGTTGAAAACACATTATCGGACATGTCTTCTCCGGGATCATTCATGACGAAGGCAGTCGTGTTGTCGCTGATACTCCCCCCGTAAATCCGGACCTGCGTTGGACCGTAAAGCGGCGGCGCCGGCGGTGGCTCCTCATTGAGATTGCTCGGATCGGTGCCCGTGCCACTGGTGGAAAACGCCTGTGCCGTTCCCGATGATATCCGTGTTCACCACGTCCGACTTAGTGTTGGCGGCTATGACTATGCCGGTGGTCAGGTTTTTCACCGCCGAATTTTCGAGAAAAAGACGGCCGCTGGTCAGGTTGATGCCAGTGGAGCTCGAGGCGCCGCCGCCGTTTATGGAAATATTCTTGAGGATAACGACGCCGCTTCCTGCCGTAATGCTTATTCCTGTGCCGCCGGACCCGACCGTGATTTGCGCGCCCTGCACCGGCCCGGTGATCGACACAGCACCCGTGATCGCGAGTGTGCCGTAACCGGCCGAATCGAGGGCGACGATATCACCGCCGGCGGCAAGCACCGAATAAGCGACAGCTAAGGTCCGGCACGGCAAGCTCGCCGAGCAGCTCGACGATACGTTGCCGTCGCTGCCTGCACCGGAAACGAACGCCCGTGTTGCCGTTCCGGCAAACCCGGCCGACGTCAGAATTAACGTCATGCCGGCGGCGAGGACCGCCGTCCGCGGCGCCATACGCAACAAATTTGTCATAATGATTTCCCCCTTGGACGTTGTTGAGCTGCGCCAGACGAACCCCGATGTCTGGTGTGAACTCGCTGCCGCCGCTTTGTTGTTTCGCTCATCGTCGGATTGTTGGCAATCCAGACACCTTCACTTTCCGTTGATCGACGGGCGCGGCGATCAGCCGGTCGCGTATCAAGGATGAAAAGAGCGACAAGGAATAACGCGCACTGCAGCTTCGACTTATCATCCGCCATCCTTCGCCGAGGGCGGGATTTTCATTTTGCGGGTTTTTGGTGCGCGTTCAACACTGTCTCGAGCAGCTTCGGCCGCGTGACCGGTTTGGGCAAAACAAAGTCGGCGCCCAGTTCAGCGCTCATCCGCAACACCTGGTCCGCCGAGCTGATGATGGCGCCGCCGGACATCGCAATGATCCCGACGTTGGGGTCGGTGCGGCGGATTTTGCGGATAGTGCCGATCCCATCCTCGCGCGGCATGAAAATGTCGGAAATGACGACATCGAATTTGCCGCGCTGAAATTTCTCGAAGCCGGCAATTCCGTCCAACGCGCCTTCCGCGGCATGACCGGCCGTTGCGAGCATGTCGCACAACGCATCGAGGATTGCGGGGTTGTCGTCGATCACCAGAATATGCGCCATAAGACACTCTCCCTGTGCCCCCGGTGCGCCCCCGCAACAGTCTTCACAATCAATCGTTAAAGGTACGTTTAATTCCCGAGCGGCACTCGCCCTTAGGCGTTTACCGGTCCGCCGTTGCTAGAGCTTCTGGACCTTCTGCGCCACCACCGCGTGGAGGTACCACGACACCTGAAGCGCGATGCGCTCCGCCGTGGCGAATTCCTTCCGATCGGCGATCTGCTTCATCTCGTTCAGCAGGATGCCGTCGATCATGCCGTCGACCGGACGCTGATGGAGCACGGCTTCGATGGTCGCGTTGGGCTTCGCGGGGCGGCGCTTTTGCATGTGCCGACTCAACGCGCCGGGACAGTACTTGTCACACCATGATGCGTTAACGACCGCTCGATTTACCAATGTTTCCGCGACGACATTTACGCGCAGCGCCGTTGGCGCCGTTCCTGCGCTTGGGCGACGGTTGCGAGCAGGTGGCCTGCGAGATCGGCTTCAACAAGCCGACATCGGCGCCCAGTCCGACGGAAATTCTCAGGACATCGTACGTGCCGCACTTCGCACCGCCCGTGATCGCGACGATGCCGACAAACGGGTCCTGATCGCGAATCTTGCGGATCGTCGTGATGCCGTCTTCGCCCGGCATAAAAATGTCGGCTATCACAATATCGAACGGATTGGTCTCGAACTCGTCCATCGCCGTGATGCCGTCGGCGGCGGCCACGCGATACCCGGCCGTCGTCAGCATATCGCCGAGCACCTCGCGCACCATTGGATCGTCGTCGATGAGAAGAACGTTCGCCATAACGCACCTCCGGTACCGGAGGAACGCGGCGGAATTTTGGGTAGTGTCCTAATTTGAAAAATTAGCACACTACCGAATTTTGGCGGTTCCACGCGAAATAGTTAACGAAACGCTAGGATTTATCGTTGAGGCAACGCGGCGTTCGCGTCGATCAAAAAATGTAACTGCTCGGCGGCTGGCCGAGCGCAATCTCGCCATAGGTTAAAGCCGGCGTATCCCAACCGGCGACGATATGCGCGGATACGGCCTGCAGGTCGCGATAGGCCCGCTGCACGGGGTGCGCGTCGTGAAGGCCGCGCGCGCCTTCGGCCGCGAACAACAAATCCATCGCCCGCTTCGCCAGCACGAGCGAATAGGTCTGATCGCGGCGGCTGCGGGCGCGGTGCTCGAGACTAAGCGGGCGGCTGGCAAAAATCGTGTCCATCGTCTCGCGCAGCGAGCGCTTGTAGAGCAGGTCCGCGGCGTCGATCAGGGCCGATGCCTCCGCGACGCGAAGCTGAATGGCCGGCGATTTCGCGAGCGGCTGCATGTCGGCGGTGCGCCGCTCTTTCATCTCGGCGGTAAAGGCATCGAGACCGCCGCGCGCGATTCCGGCGCCCGGCGAAGAAATGAAGAACGGAAAGAACGCCATCATCGGCGCGCGATAGAGCGGGCTGTCATGGACGTTGGCACCGGGCGCGGTGCCGTCGCCCGCCGACGCCCAGCTGAAGGTGCGGTGGGCGGGAACGAAAATGTCCTTGGCGACGACGGTCTTGCTGCCCGTCCCGCGCAGCCCGACGACGTACCAATCGTCGATCACCGTCAGGTCGGATTTCGGGATCATCGTGTAGATCATCTCCGGCATCGGCGGATCGAGGCTGCGCATCCCGGCAATCGCACCCAACATCAGCCACTGCGCACAATCGATGCCGCTGCAATAGGACCATTTGCCGGAGAGGCGATAGCCGCCGTCGGCGCGCTCCGCCTTGCCCGACGGCGCGAAACTCGACGCCATCAGCGCATCCGGCTTCGCCCAATACTCCTGTTGCGCCTGCGCCGGAAAGAAGCAAGCCAGCGTGTCGTGGCAGGCAAGGATCACCCAGACCCACCCGGCGGAGCCGTCGCCGCGCGCCAGCTCGGCGGTGACCTCCATGGCGGTGTCGATGCGTACTTCGGGACCGCCGAATTTCTTCGGTTTAAGCAGGCTCATGAGGCCGGCCGCGCGAAAATCCGCCAGCGTTTGCTCCGGCAAGCGCCGTAGCGTCTCCGTCTCGATCGCGCGTTGCCGCAACATCGGTGCCAGAGTCCGTGCCCGCTCGACCAGCGCGTCGCGCGTGTAGGAAAATGTCGCCACGTCAAACCCCCGGCTTGGTCTCGGCGACGCACGGATTGCGCTGCGTGCCGAGCCCGTCGATCGAGGCTTCCATCACGTCGCCGGGGCGAAGGAAGCGGTTGTAATGCGCGCCGTTGCCCGCCGGCGAACCGGTGCAGATCAGATCGCCGGGCAAGAGCTGGACATGCGCGGAGAGATATTCGATCAGCCGCGCCACGCCGTAGATCATGTCGGCGCTCGATTCGTCCTGCATGGTCTGGCCGTTCAATTTCAAGGTCAGTTGCAGTTTCTGCGGATCGCGGACGAACGACGCGGGCACCAGATACGGGCCGAACGGCAGGAAACCCGGCTGCGATTTCCCTTTAAGCCAATCGAACCGCATTTCCTTGTGGGCAATGCGGTCGCGCGCCGTGACGTCGTTCACCACCGCGTATCCCGCGATGTGGTCGAGCGCGTCGGCGCGCTTAACATGACGGGCCGGGCGGCCGATCACGACGCCCAGCTCCAACTCCCAGTCGGGCCGCGTCACGCCGTCGGGCAGCGGCACCGGATCGCCGGCGCCGACGATCGCCGATACCGCCTTGATGAAGACGAACGGCTCGCCGCTCGCCGCTCGCACATCCATGGTCTTTTCCGCCTGCGCGCGCCGTTCCGCCTCGCTCGGCCCAGGGGTGTCGGCCGCACTCGATTGCGACATGATCAGGTCGATG
>JASHUX010000414.1 GCA_030039775.1 Alphaproteobacteria bacterium
ATTGTTGAGCCGGTTCTCGTACTGGGCCGGATCGACGGTGCGCAGATTCATCGCGATCCCGATGCGCCGCAGATTTTCGCCGAACGGCAGCAGGATGCGCTCGAATTCGGCGACGTCGTTGAGAAACTCGAAGCTGAATTGCTCGCCCTTGTCGTTGACCATCTTGCCGCCCTTCACGATCCAGCCCGCTTCTTTAAGGAGGCCCAGCGCGGCGCGGAGATTGGCCCGAATGTCGCCCGTGCCGTCGGTCTTCGGGGCCGCGTAAACCTTGGTGAAGACGGCGGGCGGGACATCGGCCTTTAGCGGCTCAAGGAGCTTTAGCTCGTCGGCGGACGGCAGCCCCGATGACGCGAGATCGGAATTGGAGAAATAACTTTCGGTCCTGGTGTAGGCGCCATAGAACAGATTTTTGTTGGTCCATTCGAAATCGAACAGATAACCCAGCGCCTCGCGCACGCGCGAATCCTGGAAAATCGGGCGGCGGGTATTGAAGGCGAAGCCCTGCATCCCTTCCGGCACCTTGTTTTTGATCATCACCTTTTTGTAAAGCCCGGCGGAAAAAGCCGGGCTCGTATAGCCGATGTCCCAATTCTTCGCGACGTTCTCCTCGCGGTAATCGTATTGCCCCGCCTTGAATGCCTCGAGCGCCACCGACGCGTCGCGATAATAGTCGTAGCGAATCGTGTCGAAATTGAACTTGCCCTTATTCACGGCCAGGTCCTTCGCCCAGTAATCGTCGACGCGGCGATAGGTAATGGAGCGGCCAGGGTCGAACGACGCGATCTTGTAGGGACCGCTGCCGAGCGGCTGGTCGAGCGTGGTCTTCTCGAAATCGCGGGTCGACCAGTATTTTTGCGACAGCACCGGCAGCTCGCCGAGGATCAGCGGCAATTCATGGTTTTCCGCGGAGCGCAGGGTGAACTTCACGCCGTGTTCGCCGACCTGCTCGGCCTTCAGCACGTCGGCGTAGTAGATGTGATATTGCGGCGCGCCCTTGGCCTTCAGCGTGTCGAAGGTCCAGATCACGTCCGCAGGGGTCATGGGGCTGCCGTCGTAAAACCGGGCTTCCGGGCGGAGCTGAAACGTCACCGACAGACGGTCCGGCGCAACGTCGATGGTCTTTGCCACCAGTCCGTATTGCGAATCCGGCTCATCGGCGGAGCCGACCAGCAACGTATCGAAGAGGAAACCGAGCCCCGCCGCCTTAACGCCCTTCAGAGCAAAGGGGTTGAACGTGTCGTACGTGCTCGAGCCGTTGCCGGGATAGGTTGCGAATTTGACCGCGCCGCCCTTGGGCGCATCGGGGTTGACGTAGTCGAAATGGGTGAAGCCGGGTTTGTATTTGTAGTCGCCGTAGAGTGCGATGCCCTCCGACGGATCGGCGAATGCGGCGCCGGCGCCGAGCAGGACGGTGACGACGGCGGCGACGGCCAGACGCAT
Organism: Alphaproteobacteria bacterium; assembly: GCA_030039775.1. Classification (GTDB taxonomy): domain Bacteria; phylum Pseudomonadota; class Alphaproteobacteria; order ATCC43930; family CGMCC-115725; genus JAATGI01. The sequence continues at coordinate 1,441 of JASHUX010000414.1, forward strand.
GGCGACCTCTTGTGTGCGCATAGGCGCGCACTCTAGACAGGCCGTGCGGCGCGGACAATGCCGCGTGCAAGCGTCGATAGGATTGGGATGGGTTAGGCTGCGACCAAAGGTTCGGCCGGCGCGGCGGCCGGGCCGGCGATGACGCGCTCGGCGGGAAATTTCACGGTGACGACCGTGCCGATGCCGAGCGTGGACTCGATCGTCAGCGTACCGCCATGCAATTCCACCAGGCGCCGCGACAACGGCAAGCCCCAGTCCGGCGCCCTCGTATTTGCGAGCAAGCCGGTTGTCGACCTGACCGAACGGCTCTAGCGCGCGGGGAATGTCCTCCGCGGCGATGCCGATGCCCGAATCCGCGACGGAAATCAATAGACCCCCGTCGAAACGGTTGACCGACACGCAAAACCTCCCGGTCGCGCGGGGTGAACTTGATGGCGTTCGACAGCAAATTGAGGAGCACCTGCCGAACGCGCCGCTCGTCCGCACGGAGCAACGCCGGCTCTTTGTCGGCCTTGATTCGCAGGTCGATGCCGGCGTTTTCCGCTTGGTCCCGCAACATCTGCGCCGCCTGCTGCACGACGTCGCGCGGATCGAAGACGGTTTCTTGAAGATCGAAATGGCCGGCGTCGATTTTGGAGAAATCGAGGATGTCGTTGATGAGCTGCAGAAGATGATTGCCGCTGTTATGGACATCGGCGGCGTAATCGCGATATCGCGCGTCGCCATGCGGACCGAACATCTCACGGACCATCACGTCCGAAAATCCAATGATGGCGTTGAGCGGCGTACGTAATTCTTGGCTCATTGCCGCCAGGAAACGCGATTTCGCGTCGCTGGCCGCGGCGGCACGCTCGAGCGCGCGATTGAGGTCGACTTTCGTCGCCTCGAGTTCTTCGACGTGGGCACGAAGGCGCACCGCTTCGCCCGCAACGCGCAGCGCCAATTTCTGGTCGATCACGGAACCGGCAAGGCCGAATACCGCAATCATCACCATGACGGCGGCGACCACCGCGGCCAGCAGGGCCGGCGCCATAACCGCGGTCGAGGTCACGCGGATCAACGGATCGAGCTGCAGCGTCAGCGCCGACATCGCGGTGAAATGGTGGCTGGCGATCGCCAGCGTCAGCAACACAGCGGCGACGAGCCGCCAACCCCATCCCAAGCGATGTTTGAAGACATACAGTCCGATCGCGCCGAAAACGATTCCGCTGATGATCGAGATGGAGACGTATTCGCCGTCCCAATGAAAATGCGCGGGAGCGCTCAAAGCCGCCATGCCGGTATAATGCATCGCACCGACCGCGCCGCCGAAAAGCGCGCCGCCCGCGACGGCGTGATGGCGCAGCGCAACAAAGAATCCGATCCAACTCAGCGACACCGCGAACGCGATCGACAGAAAGGTCAGCGGCACGTCGTATCCGATGGCGAAGCCCGGATTGTAAGCCAGCATGGCGACGAAATGCGTCGTCCAGATGCTGGCGCCGCCGGTAAAGGCCGCGGCCGTCAGCCAACGCAGATCGAAACGGCCTTCGTCGGCGCGGACGCGCGCGAGGACACTCAGCGTCGTAAAGCAGCCGAAGGCGCAGATGACCGCTGCGAGCGCGACCAGCCACGGTTCGTGTTGCTCCGTGATGCAACCGAATATCCGAATCATGGTCAGAATTGACCATGGAGACTTGAACAATTGGTAAAGGGGTTAACCCGGATAAATCTTTCGTTAACCCGTGCGCAAGGAAAGCCAATTTTGCAGGCCTGGCCATAGCCAGATGAAGTCGGCCAGCGCGGCATAACCGGCCCTGTTGGGATGCGTACCGTCCCCACGTTGCGCATCCTGCCGCCACGCGTCGCATGAGGCGACAAAATCGAAAATCGCGAGATATGGAACGCCGAGCCGCGCGCATAATTCGCGCTCCGCTTCCGATAAGACGCGCGTACGTCGGTCGACGGCATCCTCGTCATAGGCGGGCGCCGGCCCGATCATGATCGTGGGCGCGAACGCGGTCGCCTCGGACAGAATGCTTTCGGTATTGGCGAGCGCGCGGCCGAACGGCACGCGCGGCGCGCCGTTCTCGTCGGCGCAATCGTTGGTGCCGAAGGAAAAGGCCAACAAGCCTTCGGCCCGATAGACCGGCGGCAGGCGCCGTTCCGCCTCATCGCGCCAGCGCGCGGCGATATCGGCGCTGGTGTCGCGGCGGATGCCGAGATTGTAAGCCGTGACGTCGTATCCGGTCTGCCGCGCCCGCGCCACGACGCGGCCAACCCAGCCTAGACCATCCTCATCGCCGGTGCCGTTGGTGAAACTGTCGCCGAAGAAGCAGATCCGCATCAGGGCCGTGCGGCCAAAACCGCGCGCGCCTTGGGTCCAAGGGCGGGATCGCCGGCCGCGACGACGCGGCCGTCAGCCGTGAGGCCCAACTTGTTGCCGCGCCAATCCGTGATTGCGCCGCCGGCGCCTTCGATGATCGGCACCAGCGCGCAGTAGTCGTAGGGCTTGAGATCGGCCTCGACCACGAGATCGATGAAACCGCTCGCGAGCTGTCCGTAAGCGTAGCAATCCGCGCCGAATCGCGCCGTTTTTACACGACCCTTGAGCCGCTCGAAAGCGGAGCGGTCGGCGCCGAACATGTCCGGCGATGTGGCGTAAAGCGACGCCCCGGCAAGGGCGGCGCATGTTCGCGTTCG
>JASHUX010000415.1 GCA_030039775.1 Alphaproteobacteria bacterium
TCGGCGACCGCGTGCCTTACGGGCAACGGCAGGTCGCGATCTCCCGCCTCGTCATTGCCGTCATCACCGGCCAGATGGGCGGCGCGCTGTTGTCGGGTGCGATCGCGACCTACGCCGGCTGGCGAGCCGTGTTCGCGATGACGACATTGTTTGCCGCCGCGATCGGCGTCGCCGCGTTCTCGCGCCTCCATGGCCGCGGCGAGCCGCGCCGCACGTTCTCCGTTGCGGCCGCGGCCCAGGATTACGCCTTTTTACTGACGGACTGGCATGCCCTTATCGTCTGCGGCACGGTGCTATGTGAGGGCCTGTTCGTGTTCGGCGTATTTCCCTTTGTGGCGCCGACACTTCTGGCGCGGGGTCAGGGCGGCACGCTGACCGCGGGCTTCTGCATCGCTTCCTATGCGTTGGGCGGGCTGATCTATGGGTTGAGCGCACGCCACGTCATCGCGCGGCTCGGCCCGTGGCGCATGATGGCTGGCGGCGGCATCCTCATCGGCATCTGCTATGGCATCGTCGCGACCCAAGTGCCGTGGCCGGTGATGGCGGGGCTGTTCGCGGTGTCGGGATTCGGCTTCTACCTGCTGCACAACACCATGCAGACCTTCAGCACCGAATTGGCGCCGCATGCGCGCGGCGCCTCGGTGGCGCTGCTGGCGTGCGCTTATTTTATCGGCCAGGGGCTGGGACCCGTATTGTCCGGTCAGATTTCCACGGTGGCGGGCTACGGCGCGATGTTCGCCGCCAGTGCGGCGTTGACCGCCGTGCTGGGCGTCACCGCGTCGCGGCTGCTGCGGCATGGCCAAAAGGGCGACATTGCGGCGGTTGGGTGAACCTTATTTCATCCCATCCGCACCACGCCTTCATGTTCCCCGGTTCATGGTGACGAAGAAGGGGCGTGCCCCGCGCCCGATGTCCTGGAGACGAACCATGAACCGACTTGCCTTGCTTGCAACCGTCGCGAGTTTTGCGCTGACCGGCGCGGCGTTCGCGCAGACCGGCAATTCCACCACCACGCCGACAACCCCGCCGAAACCGGCAGCTACCGCGACCGCACCTGCGAAGGCCGCCGCGCAGCCGGCAAAAAAGACGGCGACCGCACCGACGAAGCCCGCCGCCCCGAAGGCCGCGATGGCGAAGAAAGACATGAAGCCGGTGAAGGCGGCGCACCACGAACGCGCCAAGAAGCCCGCCGCGATGCGCCCGACCATGGCCGCCGACCGGCTCGCCGATCGCGAGACCAAGGCGCTCAACGTGCTCGAAGCCAAGGGTTATGGCGGCAGCTACCAGAACTTCCAGCGCGACGGCAAGAACTATTCAGCGATGGTGATGAAGAACGGCAAGCCGGAGAAAGTGATCGTCAATCCGGACGCCGGCACCGTCACGCCGTAGCGCCGAGGCCGATATCGCGGCGGCAGAAACCGTCCGCCCAGTCGATCTTGGCGATCGCGTTATAGGCACGGCGTCGCGCCTCGGCCATGGTATCGCCGAGCGCGGTGATGTTAAGCACGCGCCCGCCGTCGGCGACGATGGCGTCGCCGTCGCGCCGCGTGCCGGCATGAAAGATCAGCGCGCCGTCGGCGGCGGCGCGGTCGAGACCTTCGATCGTGCCACCGCGCGCCGGCTCGCCTGGATAGCCTTTCGCCGCCATCACCACTGACACGGACGGACGCGCGTCCCAGCGCAGATCGAAGTCCCTGAGGTCGCCGTCGCGGGCCGCGATCAGCGCCGGCAGCAAATCGCTTTTGAGTCGCGGCAGAAGCGCCTGGCATTCGGGGTCGCCGAAGCGGACGTTGAACTCGATCAGCTTCGGGCCGTCGCGCGTCAGGATCAGGCCCGCATAGAGCACGCCCTTGAACGGCGTGCCGCGTGCCGCCATCGCCGCGACCGTGGGCTTAAGGATGGTGGCGAGCGCCGCCGCCTCGATGTCGGGCGTGAATTGCGGCGCGGGCGAGATCGCGCCCATGCCGCCGGTGTTTGGCCCCGTGTCGCCGTCGCCGACACGTTTGTGGTCCTGCGCCGAGACCAGCGGCAACACGTTCGTGCCGTCGACCAGCGCGAGGAAGCTCGCCTCGGGCCCGCTCAGAAATTCCTCGACCACGATCTCGGCGCCGGCGCCGCCGAACCGGCCTTGCACCAACGCCTCGTCGATCGCGGCTTTCGCCTCCGCCAGCGTCGTCGCCACGGTGACGCCTTTGCCGGCGGCGAGCCCATCCGCCTTGATCACGATCGGCGCGCCGCGTCCCTGCACATAGGCCTTTGCCGCGCTGGCGTCGGTGAAGCGCTGGTATGCGGCGGTCGGGATGTTGGCGTCGGCGCATAGATCCTTGGTGAAGCCCTTCGACGCTTCGAGTTGCGCCGCGGCAGCCGTGGGGCCGAACGCGGCGATGCCCGCCGCTTCCAATCGATCCACTAGCCCTCCAACCAGCGGCGCTTCCGGCCCGACCACGACGAAATCGATTTTCTCGCGCCGAGCGAAATCGACGATGCCGCCGATATCGCTTGCGGCGATGGCGACGCATTCCGCCTCTTGCGCGATGCCGGGATTGCCGGGCGCGGCATAGAGCTTGTCGCACAGCGGCGACGCCGCCATCGCCCAGGCCAAGGCATGCTCGCGACCGCCCGACCCGACCAACAAAATCCGCATCAATTTCCCCTCGGCCTCGCGGCTCTTGTATCATAGCGCACGATGACGGAAACCCCAGTCGCCACGCCGCCGCGCGCCGGCGCCAATCTGCCCGAGCTGACCGTCAGCGAACTGTCGCAGGCGCTGAAGCGCAACATCGAGCAGAATTTTTCGTATGTCCGCGTGCGCGGCGAAATCTCGGGCCTGAAGCGGCATTCGTCCGGCCATGTCTACCTGACGCTGAAGGACGCGGACGCGAACCTCGACGCCGTGATCTGGCGCGCGACCGCCCAGCGTGTCCAGCTCCGGCCGGATGACGGCATGGAGGTGGTATGCACCGGCCGCCTCACCACATATCCCGGCCGCTCGCGCTATCAGCTCGTGATCGAGAGCATTGAGCTCGCCGGCGTCGGCGCGCTGCTGAAACTGCTCGAAGACCGGCGCAAGAAGCTCGCCGCCGAAGATCTGTTCGACGAGTCGCGCAAGAAGAAGCTGCCGTATCTGCCAGAGGTAATCGGCGTGGTGACGTCGCCGACCGGCGCCGTGATCCGCGACATTCTCCATCGCCTCGCCGATCGCTTCCCGCGCCGCGTTCTGCTGTGGCCGGTCGCGGTGCAAGGCGAAGGCTCGGCCCAGCAAGTCGCGTCGGCCATCGCCGGCTTCAACGCTTTGGCGCCCGGCGGCGCCGTGCCGCGCCCCGATTTGCTCATCGTCGCGCGCGGCGGCGGCAGCCTCGAAGATCTGATGGCGTTCAACGAAGAAATCGTGGTGCGCGCCGTGGCGGCGTCGGCGATTCCGCTGATCTCGGCGGTCGGCCATGAGACCGATACGACCCTGATCGACTATGCCTCGGATCGCCGCGCGCCGACCCCGACCGCCGCTGCCGAAATGGCCGTGCCGGTGCGGCTCGATCTCGTCGCCGAGACCCAGGCGCTGGGGGGCCGCGTCGTCGCCGCGATGGCGCGCCGCCTGGCGCAGGACAAGCTCCACGTTGAAGGGCTAAGTCGCGGCCTGCCCGATCCGTCGAGCCTGATCAACGCCGCGCAACAGCGGCTCGACGACCGCGCCGAGCGGCTCACGCTCGGTCTGCGGCAACGGTTGCGTCACGCGCAGCAAATGCTGGTCGCGCTTGGCGCGCGCGCCAACGTCAATCTCTTGAAAAGCGAGATCGCGCGCGCCGCGACGCGGGTTGAGGAGCTGGCGCCGCGTCTCGACACCGCCGTCGCGCGTCAGATCGCGCAGCATAAGCACCGTGCCGACAATGTCGCCGGCCGTCTGCTCACCGCGTATCAGGCGCTGCGCAAGCCGTTGCTGCGCGGCTACGCCATCGTGCGCGATGCCAAGGGCAAGATCGTCATCGACGCCGCGAAGGTGAAGCCTGACTCGGCTCTGTCGCTCGAGTTCCACGACGGCAAGGTGCAGGTCGCGGTCCCGACCAAGCAAGGCAAATTGCTTTGAGATATTTTTTTTGGGCGGTGCTCATCCTTGCCGCTGCCCCTGCCTTCGCCCACACGCTGACGCTTGACGGCGCGATGGAGCAGGGCGGGCTGATCCATGGCAAGGCCGAGCCGGGCGCTCGGGTCACGCTCGATGGCCACGCCATCCGCGTCGCGCCCGACGGGGCCTTTATCTTCGGCTTTTTCCGCAACGCGCCGGCGCACGCGGCCCTCGACATCACGTATCCTGATGGCGCGAAGACGCATCGCGACCTGTCCGTTACGGCGCAGCATTATCAAATCCAGCCCATCGAGGGCCTGCCGGAGAACCAGGTCTCGCCCAATCCCGAGACGCTGAAGCGCATCCTCCACGACATCGCCGCGATAAAAGCGGCGCACAAGATCGATTCATCGGACCTCGATTTCGAGACGCCGTTCATTTGGCCGGTGCTCGGCCCGATCAGCGGCGTGTTCGGCAGCCAGCGCGTCCTCGACGGCCAGCCCCGCGCGCCGCACGCCGGCACCGACATCGCGGCGCCCGCCGGCACGCCCGTGAAGGCGCCGGCCGGCGGCACGGTCATCATCGCCGAACCCGATTTCGTGCTCGACGGCGGCACCGTGGTGATCGATCACGGCTACGGCCTGTCGACGCTGTACATCCATCTCTCCAAGATCGCCGTACATAAGGGCGAGCACGTGAGGCAGGGCCAGGTCATCGGCGCGGTCGGCGCGACCGGCCGCGCGACCGGCGCCAACCTTCATTGGGGCGTCTATTGGTATGAAATGGCGCTCGACCCGATGCTGGCCGCCGGCCCCATGCCGAAGGTAGGGCAATGACGCCGGAACACGACCTTGCCGTCATTCGTCGCGCCTACGCCAAGCAGGTGTTGGCGGCGGCGAACGTGATCGACACGCCGCTCGAAACGGCGTTCGCCGCAGTGAAGCGCGAAGATTTTCTCGGTCCCGGCCCGTGGCCGATCCTGCGTTGGCTGCGGAGCTACGTCCCGACGCCGGACGCCGACCCGGTCTATCTCTATACCGATGATCTGATCGGCATCGTTCCGAGCAAGCGCATCAACAACGGTCAACCGTCGCTGCACGCCATCATGATTCACGCCGCCGCGCCGCAACCGGGGGAGCACGCGGCCCATATCGGCACGGGCGTGGGTTACTACAGTGCGATCCTGGCGCACATGGTCGGCTCGACGGGCCGCGTCACCGCGATCGAGTTCGAACCCGACCTCGCGGCACGCGCTGCCGCCAATTTCGCCGGCGTGCCGAACGTGCGTGTTGTCGCGGGCGATGGCGCCACGGCGGATTTCGACGCTGCCGACGTGATCTACGTCAATGCCGGCGCGACCAAACCCGCCGACAATTGGCTCGACCGGCTCAAGGAGGGCGGGCGCCTCATCCTGCCGCTGACAACCGACCGGAATTTCGGCGGTCCCGGTCCGGCGATGAACCAGGGCGCTGTATTTTGGGTCGAGCGGCGCGGCGGCGACTATCGGGCGCGGTGGATTTCGCCCGTGGCGATTTATCCGGCCGAAGGGGCGCGCGACGCCGCGTCAGAGGCGGTCCTGGCCGATGCATTCGCCAAAGGCGACGCGCGGGGCGTCACGCGGCTCTATCGCGGCGACGAGGTGCCGGCGGAGCGATGCTGGCTCAAGGCGCCCGGTTGGTGCCTCGCTTATAACTGAGGGTTGTTTCGTTGCTTTAATGTCGTCGTCCCTGCGAAAGCAGGGACCCAGGGTTAAACGACGTGCGTGGGTCTGGATTCCCGCTTTCGCGGGAATGACGATCAATTTTATACGAAGGCATGAGTGCCTCGCTTATAGCTGAGCGATCTCGATCCAGCCCTTGCGGCGATAACACATCGGCAATAGCACCGGCGCCAGGAGTGCCGCCCCGAGACACAGCACCAAGCTCGGTGTCGCGGTGTCTACATTGCCTTGGCCGATATCAGGATTCGACAACAGGAACAGGATCAGCTCGGCGGTGAACAGGACCAGCGCTTCGACCGGCGCCTGTTTGCGCCAGTAATAGAGCGGCCCCGTCAACAGCGCGCCGAACACGGCGCCGGTGCCGTTCACCGCTTCCGTGCGGTGCCGGAACGGCGATTCGAAAACGCGGGTCGAGGAATAGGCGCCCATCGCCGCATCCTGCACGCTTGCTCCTTAACAGGAGTTTGCCGATCCCTCAATTTTTCGCCTATCGCCTATCCCGGGAGACGATTTGACCGTTGAGCCGAAAGCACTACAGTCCGCGCCAACGAACTAAGGGAGAAGCGGATGAAAGCGGCGGTGGCGTCGGAACAGGGCTTGGTGCTGCGCGAAGTGCCGAAGCCTTCGCCCAAGGCGAACGAAATCCTGGTGAAGGTGCGGACGGCGGCGCTGAACCGCGCTGATGTCGGTCAGGCGCATGGCGCGAAGCACGGCCAGTCCGGCGGTCTCGGCGCGGTGCTCGGCATGGAATTCGCGGGCGAGGTCGAAGGCGTCGGCGCCGAGGTCAAAGGCATCAAGGCCGGCGACCGGGTCACGTGTTCCGGCGCAGGCGCTTGGGGCGAATGGGCGGTAACCGATTGGGGCCGCGTCAATCCCATGCCGCGTAATCTGGATTTCGTGCAGGCCGTGACGCTGCCGATCGCGCTTTTGACTATGCACAACGCCGTCGTCACGGCGGGCCGCGTCAAGAAAGGCGAGTCAGTGATGATCCAGGGCGCGTCGTCGGGCGTCGGCCTCATGGGCATGCAGATCGCCAAAACGAAGGGCGCGCGGTTGGTCATCGGCACGTCGACCAACGCCGAGCGGCGTGCGCGGCTCAAGGATTACGGCGCCGATCTTGCCCTCGATACCAAAGCGGAGGGCTGGGCGGAGCAGGCCTACAAGGCTGCCGGCAACGGCGTCGATCTGACCGTTGACCAAGTCTCGGGCGGGGTGATGAACGGCAACATGCACGCTGCCGCCATCCTCGGCCGCATCGTCAATGTCGGGCGGCTCGGCGGGCAGAACGGCGACTTCGACTACAATCTCCATGCGCTGAAGCGTATCGATTACATCGGCGTCACGTTCCGCACCCGCAGCCTTGAGGAAGTGCGCGAGATCGCGCGGCGGATGCGCGAGGATTTGTGGGACTTCGTCGACGACGGCAAGCTGCGCCTGCCGATCGACCGCACCTTCGCGCTCGACGCGGCGCCGGCCGCGCTCGACTACATGAAGGCCAATCGCCATTTCGGCAAAATCGTCCTGCGGGTTTGAGGACGACGAGTTCATGGTTCGAGACGCTTTGCTGCGCAAAGCGTCTCGAAGGATGGATGCAAGGGAGACACAAATGCGCGCGTATCAAGTGAAGTCGAAAGGCATCGACGGCCTGACGCAGGTCGATCTGCCGCAGCCCAAGCCTGGCCGCCGTCAGGTGCTGGTGAAGGTCGGCGCTTGCTCGCTGAATTTTCGCGACCTCGCCATCGTGTCGGGCAGTTACCGCATGCCGATGAAGGAGAACGTAATCCCGCTGTCGGACGGCGCCGGCGAGATCGTCGAGATCGGC
>JASHUX010000052.1 GCA_030039775.1 Alphaproteobacteria bacterium
CGTCGTGCGCGGCGAGACGCTGGTCCTGCGCGAGCGCGGCTTCGTCGCATTGGCGCGCGTGGCGAATTGCAGCGACATGCGCATCCTGGTGCGCCACATCCTGCCCAACCTGCTGCCGACGGTTATCGTGCTGACCACGCTGCAGGCCGGGTTCGCGCTTTTGATCGAGGCGGCGATCACCTTCATCGGGCTCGGCATCCAGCCGCCGGCGACGACCTGGGGCCTCCTCATCAACGAAGGCCGGCCGTACATGACGACGGCGTGGTGGATCCCGACCTTCGCCGGCATGGCCATCACCATCACCGTGCTCGGCACCAATCTCTTGGGCGATTGGCTCCAGGAGCGATTCGATCCCCGCCGGCAGCAGAGGTAGTTCGGTATGTTGCGTTATTTCTTTAGCCGCCTGCGTCTCGCGGTCATCACCATTCTGGGCGTTTCGCTGATCGTCTTCGTCACCTCGCGCATGTCGGGCGACGTCACCTTGCTGCTGCTGCCGCAGGACGCGAGCGAGGCCGACATCAAGGCAATGCAGCACGAGCTCGGCCTCGATGCGCCCTATTATGTGCAGTACTACAAATTCCTGCGGAACGTCGCCGACGGCGATTTCGGGGAATCGCTGCGCTATCGCGAGCCGGCGTTCAGCCTGATTATGAGCCGCCTGCCGGCGACGCTGGAGCTCGCCTTCTCGGCCTTCATCCTCTCGACCATCGTCGGTCTCCTCATGGGGATCGTTTCGGCGCGCATGCGATCGTCGTGGATCGATTATTTTTCCCGAATATTTTCAATTACGGCGCAATCGATGCCCAGTTTCTGGGTCGGCATCATGCTGATCCTGGTGTTCGCGGTGGAGCTCCATTGGCTCCCGACCAGCGGCGCTCAGGGTGTCGAATATCTGGTCTTGCCAGTGGTGACCCTGGCGCTGGTGCCGATCGCTTCGACCCTGCGCATCACGCGCTCCGCGATGCTTCAGACTCTCGACGCCGACTACGTCAAGTTCCTGCGGGTCAAGGGCCTGCGCGAGCAGTTCATCGTGTGGAAGCACGCGCTCCGGAACGCGTTGGTGCCGGTGATCGCGATCAGCGGCCTGACGCTGGGCTTCCTGATCGGCGGCACGGTGATCGTCGAATCGGTGTTCGCCTGGCCGGGCCTCGGCAATCTGATGGTGGAATCGATCTTCACCCGCGACTACCCGGTGATTCAGGCGGGCGTGCTGGTGACGTCGATATTCCTGATCTTCCTCAACTTGGCGGTCGACCTCCTGTTCGGCGTGATCGATCCTCGCGTGCGCTTCGGCTAGTCGGATAATTCTCGCTCATGAATCACGGTGACACCCTGCTCCAGGTCAAGGACCTGAAGACGCATATTCTCGGCCGCGACGGGCTGCGCGTCACGAAAGCCGTCGACGGCGTCAGCTTCGACCTGAAGCGCGGCGAGACGCTGGGCATCATCGGCGAGTCCGGCTCCGGCAAGACCATGACCGCGCTGTCGATCATGCGCATCCTCCCGGAGGCGGCGCGAGTGATCAGCGGCGAGATCCTGTTCAACGGCGAAAACCTGCTGAAAAAGGGCGACGCCGAGATGCGCCGGTTGCGCGGCGAGCAGATGTCGATGATCCTGCAGGACCCGATGGTTTCGCTCGATCCGCTGTTCACGGTCGGGAGCCAACTGGCGGAACCGCTCAAGGTCCATAGGCGGCTCAGCGGCGCGCCGCTGGCGAACCGCATGACCGAGCTGATGTCGGCGGTCAGCATTCCATCGCCCGAGACGCGTTTGAAGCAGTACCCGCATCAAATGTCCGGCGGCATGCTGCAACGCATCGTCGGCGCCATCGCGATCTCGTGCGATCCGCAATTGCTGATCGCGGACGAACCGACCACGGCGCTCGATCCGACGGTGCAGGCGCAGTTCCTCGATCTCTTGGAGACGTTGCGCGATTCGAAGCATCTCTCCGTCATCGTGGTGACGCACGATTTCGGCGTCGCCGCGCGGCTGTGCGACCGCGTCATGGTGATGTATGCGGGACGTGTCGTCGAGATGGGGCCGATCCGCGAGATTTTCGACCATCCGCGGCATCCCTATACCAAGGCATTGCTCGCCTCGATCCCCGACGCGACCGAGCTCGGCGCGCGCCGGCTCCGGAGCATCGAAGGCTCGCCGCCCGATCTCGCCATGCTGCCGCCCGGCTGCCCATTCGCGCCGCGTTGCCCGAGCGTCCTCGAGCGTTGCCACCGCGAGTACCCGGGCGAATTCCGCATCGCTTCCGAACATGTCGCCAGTTGCTGGCAGGTGTCCGCCCAATGACCCAATACCTCCTCGAAGCCGACAATCTGGTGAAGCATTTCCCGGTCGGGCGTGGCGGCGGCTTCCGGCAAACCAATCGTCCCATGATCAAGGCGGTCGACGGGGTCAGCTTCAAGCTCGAGGCCGGAACCAGCCTTGGCCTGGTCGGCGAATCGGGCTGCGGCAAGACCACGACGGCGCGGCTGCTGCTGCGGCTCTACGACGTCACCGCCGGCAGCATTCGCTTCGGCGGCGAGGAAGTGCAGAACGCGACCGGCAAGCCGCTCAGAGCCTACCGCAACCAGGTTCAGGCGGTGTTCCAGGACCCGTACTCGTCGCTCAATCCGCGCATGCGCGTCCGCGACATCGTCGCCGAGCCGCTGGTGGCGCAAGGTCAGATGGGGCGGAAGGAGCTTCGCGACTGGGTCAACGAGCTCTTATCGGTGGTCGGGCTCGACGCCAACGCCGCGCATCGCTTTCCGCACGAATTCAGCGGCGGCCAGCGGCAGCGTATCGCGATTGCGCGCGGCCTCGCGCTGCGGCCGCGCCTCGTCATTCTCGACGAGCCGGTATCGGCGCTCGACGTCTCGATCCGCGCGCAGATCCTTAACCTGCTCCAAGACCTGCAGGACAAGTTCAATCTTTCCTACGTGCTGATCGCGCACGATCTCGATGTCGTGGCGCATATGTGCGATGTCATCGCGGTGATGTATCTCGGCAAGATCGTCGAGATGGGCACGGCCGATTCGATCAGTCGCGCGCCTGCGCATCCGTACACCCAGGCGCTGTTCTCGGCGCGGCTGCCGGCGCGGCCCGACGGGCGCGCCGCCCGCATCAAGCTTTCGGGCGAGATTCCGTCGCCGCTCAACCCGCCGCCGGGCTGCCATTTCCACACCCGATGCCCGCACGTGATGGCGCGCTGCCGCAGCGCGCAGCCGCCGCTGACGACGCTGCCCGACGGCCGCATCGCCGCGTGCCACCTCTTGGGGCCGGCGTAACTTGTGCCGGACTTCGCGCCGCTAAAGCTCAGCATCGGTCAGCTTACAGCCGTGCGCGACGCGATGGCGGCGGCGATCTTCGAGGGTCTGCGCGCGCCGGATAGAGAAATCCTGGCGCTGCCCGCGTATCTGCGGCGGCCCGCCTTTGACCTGAAAGGCCGCGCGGTGGCGCTCGATGTCGGCGGCACGCATATGCGCGCGGCCGAGGTCGCGCTGGGTAACGGCGCGGCGCGCCTCCTCGGCGCGCCGGTCGACAACAATCTCATGCTGCAATCGACGATCCGCGAATTCGGCGCCGACGAATTTTTCGATGCCCAAGCCAAGCTGGTCGCGGCGGTCGCCAAGGAGCGCGATATCGCGGTCGGGTATTGCTTCTCCTACCCCGCCACCATCATGCCGGACCGCGAAGCCGTGCTGATCGAATGGACCAAGGGCATCCGCATCCGCGGTGTCGAGGGCAAGCCCGTAGGCGCGCTGCTGCGCGCGGCGCTGAAGCGGCGCGGCAAGGAGGTCAACGCCATTCCGGTGCTGAACGACACGGTGGCGAGCCTGCTCGCGGGCGCCGCACTGGCGCCGGAGTTCGCGCGGCCGATCGGCGTCATCGTCGGCACCGGCACCAACATGGCCGGGTTCTTCCCGGTACGGGCCATCGCCAAGCTCGGCACGCCGGACGGCTGGCACGCGGACGAGATGATGGCGGTCAATCTCGAATCGGGCGCCTACAGGCCCGCCGCGATCCTGACCGAATGGGACGCCGCGCTCGACACGTCATTGCGCCCCGAGGAGCGCAATCGGCACTGGTTCGAAAAAGCGGTGAGCGGCGCGTACCTGCCGCGGCTGTTGCGCGCCGCCGGCGCGGAGGCCTGCGCCAAGGCTGGGTTCGATCCCGACGACCCGAAGGTTGATGCCGGCACGGTCGTAGCGCTGCGCCACCATCCGCAGCTCGGCGAGGTAGCGACGCTCATCGTCGACCGCTCGGCGGATTTGATCGCGGCGGGGCTGGCCGCGTTGATCGACGCCTATCGCGCCACGGGCGTCGCCGAGCCGCGCACCGGCATCCTGGTCGAGGGCACGTTGTTCCACAAAACGCCGGGTTATCCCGAACGCGTCGCGTCGCGCCTCAAGGAATTGGCTCCGCACACCGACGCGGCGTTCATCCCGAACGACGAGCGCGGCGTGCCGGCCAACATGCTCGGCGCCGCCGGCGCCGCGCTGTCGCCCTAGCGCCCCTTCGTCCGCTTCAACACGTAGTCGCGGGTGATGGCGATGGCGCGCTTGGCGTTGGCGCCGCCCGCATCCTCGCGGAAGAAGCTGTGCTTGGCGCCCGGCAGCAGCTCGAGTTCGATGTCGCCGCCCGCCTTCTTGTAGGCGGCGACGAACCGCTTGGTCATGTCCTGCGGCACCCATTCGTCGTCGGTGCCTTGGAAGATCAGCGCCGGCGGC
>JASHUX010000416.1 GCA_030039775.1 Alphaproteobacteria bacterium
CGACGTCACCGTGACCAAGACGGGCGATACCTATCACGTGGTCTGGCAAATCGGCGACCACACCTCCACCGGCACCGCCATCGCGGTCTCGGACGTTATGTCGATCGTGTTCAAGTCCGGCGACAATTATGGCCTCGCCATGTATCACAAAAATCCAGACGGGTACTGGATCGGCTACTGGACGATGGACGGCAGCACGAAGGCCGGCATCGAGACCTGGGACGCGCCGAAGTAAGTCATCGACATCCGAGCGGCTCTTATGCAAGTGTTGTGGCGATCGCCGCGGGGATAGCGGCTTAGCTTTTGGGGGATCACATGCGTGTTACGTTGGCCGCAGCAATTTTGCTGCTGAGCAGTGGCTTGGCTTTTTGCCGATCCCGTCGGTCACTACGCCGTCGCCGGTGCCAATCCGGGCGGTGACGGGAAGTATTCGGGCGAAGTCACGGTCGAAAAGACCGGAGACACGTACAAAGTCGTCTGGCACGTCGGCGACGACACGTTTATCGGCACCGGCATCGGCGCCAAGGATTTCATCGCCATCTCGTACAAGTCGGGCAAGGACACCGGTCTCGCGCTCTATGCCGAGCAGTCGGACGGATCGTGGGAAGGCTATTGGACCTATGCCGGGGGCACGCAGATCGGCACGGAACGCTGGGTCCGTAAGTAAATTCCCCTACGAGGCCATGCCGGCCGGCGCCGTCACTTCCACGGCGTCGGCGGCGGCACCGGCGCGGGACCGGGCACCTCGACCGTCTTGAAATCGGCGGGCGACACGATTTCGAGATATTCCATGTCGGGCGAATAGTCGAACAGGTATTGGACGATGCCGGGACGCTGATGCACGACGTCGCCGGCCTCGACCAGATGTTCCTCGTCTTCGTACATGAAGCGCGCCCAGCCCTTCAGCATGATCACGACGTGAAAGTCGCATACGTGCCGATGCCAGCCGGTGCCGGCCTCGGGCGCGCGCTCGGCCCGCGTGAGCTGGGCGACGACTTTTCCGCCCGTGGCGGCGGCGATGCCGAGATCGCGGTACGAAAAAAAATCGCGCAGACCGCCGGACTTAAACTCGGTATCGCCGGGTTTGACGTGAACGAATTTCATCGGCGTTTCAAGCATGACGGTCATTGCGCGGTCCCTGGTGTGGCTCAACCCCACCCGACGAAAAGCAAAAGCCGCGCCAAAGGACACGGCCCGGAAACCGAGCGATTTCTCGCGGATTGTATGCGCGGAATGACCAGGAAACGGGCGCGTGCCCTAAAACTCGGCTTCGAGCTCTTCGATCTCTTCGGGCTCGAGCTTAGCGGCCGCGATCCATTCGACCATTTCCGGCATCGCCATGATCAGGTCGCGATAGCCGGCACTGACCGGGTCGAGCTTGACGTCGTAGGTGACGAAGCGGGTTGCGACCGGCGCGTACATCGCGTCGGCCATCGTGCGCGCCGCGCCGAAGAGATAAGGCCCGCCGTAACGCTGCTTGCAGTCCCGCCAAATCGCCGTCACCCGGTCGATGTCGGCGATAGCGCGGTTCCATACCTTGAAGCCCGGGAACTGTGCCTTGAGATTCATCGGCAAGGCCGAGCGCAGCGCGGTGAAGCCCGAATGCATCTCGCCGCAAACGGCGCGGCAATGGGCGCGGGCTTCGGCATCGCCCGGAAGAAGCTCGGCCCCAGGCGCGGCCTCGTTGAGATACTCGGCGATCGCCAGCGTATCCCACACCGTAATCCCCTTGTGGATTAACGAAGGAACTAGGATCGACGCGGAAAGCAGTAGTATTTCCGCGCGAACCGCAGGATCATCGGGCGGTACGATCCGTTCTTCGAAATCCAGGCCTGCGAACTTCGCCAACAGCCAGCCGCGCAACGACCAGGACGAATAATTCTTGCTGCTGATGGTGAGGACGGCCTTGTTCATGCTCAAAATCTACGCAAATGACGTGCCAGCCGGTCTGTTCCATTCGCCGGTGGCGTGCCTATTGCATCGTCACGGGCGGGGGCCGTGTGGCGCATGATTTATCAACTCTATCAGGCTCACAACGACATGGTCGAGCCGCTGCGCGCTATGGCGCGGATCGCGGTCGGCCAGCTTCGGCATGTTAAATCCGATCATTTTGACGAGAGTGTGACGCAGCGTCTGTCGGCGGCTTTCCAGATCATATCGCGGCTCGGCCTGTCGCATCGCCGTCCTGCCTATGGCATCGACACCGTGCCGCTAGGCAATCGCACGGTCGCGGTCGTCGAGGAGCCGGCAGACGCCACGCCCTTCTGTACGTTGCTCCATTTCCGCAAGGCGGAGGCGCCGCCGCAGTCACGCGTGTTGCTGGTGGCGCCGCTGTCGGGACATTTCGCGACGCTGCTGCGCGACACGGTCAAGACCATGCTGCCCGACCACGACGTCTATCTGACCGACTGGCACAACATCCGTGACGTGCCGATGCGCCACGGCCGCTTCGGGCTCGACGAATATATCGAACATTTGATCCGCTTCCTCGAAAAGCTCGGACCCGGCGCGCATATCGTCGCGATCTGCCAGCCGGCCGTGCCGGCGCTCGCCGCGGTCGCGCTGATGGCGCAAGACGGCAACCCCGCGCAGCCCGCCAGCATGACCTTGATGGCGGGGCCGATCGATACGCGGGTGAGCCCGACCAAGGTCAACGAGTTCGCGGCAAAGCGGCCGATCCAATGGTTCGAGCAGAATCTGATCGGCTATGTGCCGTTCCGCTTCGCGGGCGCGTTCCGACGCGTCTATCCGGGCTTTCTGCAGCTCGCCGGATTCATGAGCATGAATCTCGACCGGCACCTCAAGAGTTTCAGCGACCTCTATCAGCATCTGGTCAAGGGCGAAACCGAACAGGCCGCGGCGATCGAGAATTTCTACGAGGAATATTTCGCGGTGATGGATTTGCCGGCGGAATTCTATCTCGAAACCGTGCGGAAGATTTTCCAGGACCATGAACTCGCGCTCGGCACGCTCACCTATCGCGGCCGAACGATCGAGCCGAAAGCGATCCGCCGCACCGCGCTATTCACGGTCGAGGGCGAGCGCGACGATATCTGCGCCGTCGGCCAAACCCTCGCGGCGCACGACCTTTGCACCGGGTTGCGTCCCTACATGAAGCAGCATCACGTGCAGACCGGCGTTGGCCATTACGGCGTATTCGCCGGCAAGCGGTGGCAGAGCCAGATCTACCCGCGCCTGCGCGACTTCATCCACGCGAGCGAGTAGCTACGCCCCTTCGGCGACGATTTCGTCGTAGGCGGGCAGGGTGAGGAAGTCCGGGAATTTCGGCGCCGCCAGCAAGTCGGTGAACATCTTGGTGGCGTCGCGATAACGGCCTTTGTCGTAGGCCTCGTCGCCGACCTGCGTTTTCAATTTCGCGAGTTCTTCGTCCATCACCTTCTTGCACAGGTCGAGATCGACGGTGCGACCGTCCGACAGCTTCGCCTTGTGGCGGATCCATTGCCACACTTGCGCGCGGCTGATTTCGGAGGTCGCGGCGTCCTCCATCAAATTATAGAGCGGCACGCAGCCGATGCCG
The DNA here is from genome assembly GCA_030039775.1 of Alphaproteobacteria bacterium. Classification (GTDB taxonomy): domain Bacteria; phylum Pseudomonadota; class Alphaproteobacteria; order ATCC43930; family CGMCC-115725; genus JAATGI01. Next base: position 3,539 of record JASHUX010000416.1, read on the forward strand.
CGCAGCCACGCTTCGAGATAACCGATGCCGACATTGAGGTTCTGGCGCAGGCCGGCCTCGGTGATGGTGCCCTCCGGCACGCGGAGCAGATCGTCGGCGACGACATGAACGTCCTGCCGCTTGCGCGCGATCTGGTTCGCCTCGGGCATTTGTTTGTCGAAAATCTCCTTGGCAATCGGCACCAGGCCGGGATGCGCCACCCAGGTGCCGTCATGCCCGTCGCCCGCCTCGCGGAGTTTGTCGGCGCGCACCTTTTCCATCGCCGCTTCATTGGCGGCGGGATCGTTGCGGATCGGGATCTGCGCCGCCATGCCGCCCATCGCGTGCACGTTGCGGCGGTGACAGGTCTTGATCAGGAGCTGGCTGTAGGAGCGCATGAAATGCGCCGTCATCGTGACTTGGGCGCGGTCGGGCATGACGCGCTGCGGGTCTTCCGCGAATTTCTTGATGGCCGAGAAGATGTAGTCCCAGCGGCCGCAATTGAGGCCGGCCGAATGGTCGCGCAGCTCGTAGAGGATTTCGTCCATCTCGAACGACGCGAGAATGGTCTCGATCAGCACCGTCGCCTTGACGGTGCCCTTGGGCACGCCGAGCTTGGCCTGGGAATGGAGAAACACCTCGTTCCACAGCCGCGCCTCGAGATGCGATTCCATCTTGGGCAGATAGAAATACGGCCCGGTGTTGCGCGCGATCAGTTCCTTCACGTTGTGAAAGAAATAGAGGCCGAAATCGAACAGGCTGCCCGACATCGGCTCGCCGTCGACGACGACATGCGCCTCGGGCAGGTGCCAGCCCCGCGGCCGGACCAACAGGACCGCCGTGCGCGGATTGAGCTGGTAGTGGCGCTTGGTCGTCGGGTCGTCGAACGCGATGTCGCGGCGCACCGCGTCCATCATATTGGCCTGGCCGTCGATCAGATTGTCCCAAGACGGCGTATTGGCGTCTTCGAAATCGGCCATGAACACCGACGAGCCGGAATTGAGCGCGTTGATCACCATCTTGCGGTCGGTCGGGCCGGTGATCTCGACACGGCGGTCGAGCAGGTCCTTGGGCAGCGGCGCCACGGCCCAGTCGGCGTCGCGGACCGCTTGCGTCTCTTTGAGGAAATCGGGCTTCCAGCCGGTATCGAGCTTGGCCTGCACCTCCTGGCGTCGCGCCAGCAGGCGCTTGCGCTCGGCGCCGAATTTGCGCTCCAGCTCGACGACAAAGGCGATCGCCTCGGGCGTCACCACCCGCTCGTAGCCGGGCTTGATCGGGCCTTTGAGTTCGACGCCGGGGATGGAAATGGCCATTCTTGCCTCCTCAGATCGAGCCGCCGGGCTCGTACTCGAATCGGTCGATCACGATGGTCTCTTTCGCCGCCGCGTCGCACCACGCCTGCATTGCGGGCAATTTCCATACCGCGTCGGCGTAAGCAGCACAGATTGGGTCGAGCGCAATCTCGTAAGTGCGGAACCGCGTCACCACCGGCGCGTACATCGCGTCGGCGATGGTGAACGGACCGAACAGGAACGGCCCGCCCTTGCCGTAGCGGGCGCGGCAGTCGCGCCAAATCTCCTTGATGCGTTCGATCTGGGCCAGCGCGTCGGCGGAAAAGCGGCGGCCGGGAATGACGCGGCGCAGATTCATCGACAGCTCGACGCGCAAATTCGAAAACCCGGCGTGCATTTCGTTCGAGACCGAGCGCGCAAAAGCCCGCGCGCCGGGATCCTCGGGCCAGAGCGTCGCCGCCGGGAACTTCTCGGCGAGATACTCGCCGATCGCCAGCGACTCCCACACCGTGCGGCCTTGGTGGTGCAGGGCCGGGACCTTGCCCGACGGCGACCGGCGCAGGATCGTGTCCTTGCTGCCCTCGACATAGAGCGGGATCATTACTTCGTCGAACGCCACGCCCAGATGCTTCAGGGGGAGCCAGCCGCGCAGCGACCAGGAGGAATAGACCCGATTCCCGATATAGATGGTGAAGTCCGCCATCGCTTATTTGATACTCTGTCGGTTGCATTTTTGGCTAGTGGGAGACGCCGTTGTTGCCGTTTATCAGCGATGCAAAAGGCGCCGTGCCGGTGACGCTGGCGGCAGCCGACAGCCAGGCCACGGTCCTGGAGGGGCTGGGCAAGCGCGTCAAGGCGTGGGCCAAAGCAACCGGCTTCAAGGCCGAGCCGAGCCAGGTCGCGCTCGTGCCCGATGAGGCCGGCGGCTTGGCACGCGTGCTGGTCGGCTGGAAACCGGCCGAGCCGCTATGGGCGCTGGCGTCATTGCCGGACAAGCTGCCGGAGCGGCCCTACGCAATCGACGGCATTCCCGCCGAGGCCGCGACGCCGCTCGCCTTGGGTTGGGCGCTCGGCGGCTACGCGTTCACCCGCTACAAGGCGAGAAAAAAGGATTGGGCGAAACTGATTTGGCCCAAGGGTGCCGACCGGGGGTTGGTCGAGCGGCTGACGGAAGGGATTTTTCTGGCGCGCGATCTCATCAACACGCCGACCGAGGATATGGGCCCCGCCGATCTGGCGGCGGCGGCGAAGACTTTGGCCGGCAAGCATCGCGCGAAATTCCGTGTGATTGTCGGCGACGATCTGCTCAAGCAGAATTACCCGACCATCCACATGGTCGGCCGCGCGGCGGCGGCGGGGCGGGAGCCGCGCCTGATCGACATCACCTGGGGCCACGCCAAGGCGCCGAAAGTGACGCTGGTCGGGAAGGGCGTGTGTTTCGACACGGGCGGGCTCGACCTCAAGCCCGCGGGCGGCATGCGCATGATGAAAAAGGACATGGGTGGCGCCGCGACCATGCTCGGCTTGTCCCACGCGATCATGGCGGCGCGGTTGCCGGTACGGCTGCGCGTGCTGGTGCCGGCCGTCGAAAATTCGGTCGCGGGCAACGCGATGCGCCCGCTCGACATCGTCAAAACGCGGAAGGGCCTGACCGTCGAGATCGGCAATACCGATGCCGAGGGCCGGCTCATTCTCTGCGACGCGCTGGCGGAGGCGGACGGCGAGAAGCCGGCGCTGCTGATCGATTTCGCGACGCTGACCGGCGCGGCACGCACGGCGCTTGGGCCCGATCTGCCGGCGCTGTTCGCGAATGACGATCGCCTCGCCGACGATTTCCTGCGCGCGGGCACGACCGAATCCGATCCGCTGTGGCGGCTGCCGCTGTGGCAGGGCTATCGCGACATGTACAAGAGCAACATTGCCGACATCAACAACGTGTCGGAATCGGGCTTCGCCGGCGCAATTCAGGCGGCGCTGTATTTGCAGGAATTTGTCTCCGCCGAGACGCCGTGGGCGCATGTCGATACCTACGCCTGGAATGCGAAGTCGCGGCCGGGCCGCCCCGAAGGCGGCGAGGCACTGGGGCTGCGCGCAGCCTATGCCATGATCGCGGCGCGCTTCGGTGACTGATGGCTGAGCGGCCGCTCAATCGCGACCTGCTGCTGGAAAATCCCAAGACCGGCGCCGTGCGGCCGTTCCGCGACGGGTTCGACTGGATTCTGTTCCTGTTTTCCGGCGTGCTCGGGATACCGCTGTTTTTGCGGCACCTGCCGATCTGGGGCGCCGTGTTCGTCGGCTTGTGGATCGTCGGGCTGGCGCTGCATTGGCTGCTGCCGCCGCGCTTGACCTTGAGCGGCGAGCTGGTGCTGGCGCTGGTGTTCTTCGTCCTGCAGCTCTGGCTCGGTTTTCGCGGCCGCCAGTTGATGCTGCGCTCGTACGTCGCGCGCGGCTGGCGGCGCCGCGAGCGCGCGCCTAGGCCACGGCAAGGTCGAAAGCGGCGGCCATAAGCGCGCGGGTATAAGGCTCCTTCGGCGCGGCGAAGATCTGTTTCGCCGGACCCGCCTCGACGACATGACCGTCCTTCATCACGATCAAATCGTGCGCCAGCGCGCGCACCACGCGCAGATCGTGGCTGATGAAGACATAGGCGAGGCCGTGACGCCGCTGTAAATCGCGCAGCAGATCGACGATTTGCGCCTGAATCGAGACGTCGAGCGCCGACGTCGGCTCATCCAGCATAACGATACGCGGCTTGAGCACCAGCGCGCGGGCGATGGCAACACGCTGCCGCTGCCCGCCGGAAAATTCGTGCGGGTACCGTTCGGCGGCATCCCGATCGAGCCCGACTTCTTGCAGCACCTCGCGGATCAAGGCGCGGCGCTCGTCGCGATTGGCCCCCATGTGATGGACTTTGAGACCTTCCTCGACGATCTGCGCGATCGACATACGCGGCGACAGGCTGGCATACGGGTCCTGGAACACGATCTGCAACTCGCGGCGCAACGGCCGCAGCGCGCGCTCGGCGACGCCGTCAAGCGTGCGGCCGAGATAGGTGATCGGCCCGTCGCTTTTGACGAGGCGCAGCAAGGCCAGCGCCAATGTGGTCTTGCCGGAGCCGGATTCGCCCACGACGCCCAGCGTCTCGCCCTGGCGCACGGCGGCGTCGATACCATCGACCGCCTTGATGTAGCCGACGGTGCGGCGGATCACGCCGGCGCGGATCGGGAACCAGACCTTGAGATTCCGCGTCTCCATCGCCACGGGCGGCGGCGGCTCGATCGACACCGGCTCGCCCTTGGGCTCGGAGGCGAGCAGGCGCTTGGTGTAGGGATGTTGCGGGTGCGCAAAAATCTCGGCGACCGTGCCGCGCTCGACGATTTCGCCCTGCGTCATCACCATGACGCGGTCGGCCACTTTGCGCACGATCGTCAGATCGTGCGTGATCATCAGCATC
>JASHUX010000417.1 GCA_030039775.1 Alphaproteobacteria bacterium
ACCAGTCGATGTCGGACGCCACCTTCGCGGCGCTGCGCCAGCATCTCGACAACGATCGGCTGATGGAGCTTATCATCGCCGTCGCGACCTATAACGGCGTGATCCGCATCCTCAACGCGCTGCAGATCGACGTCGAGGACGAATACCAGCCTTACCTCAGGAAATTCCCGCTGCCGCAATAGTGCGGTCACGGTCAGGCGGACGGATCCGCAACCCGCCCCATGAACAGCACCGCGCCCGAGCGGTTCTCGCGGATCAGAAACATAAACGGGTGATCGGCGCGAAAGACGATCGGGGGCGGCGGTTCCGAGGGCATCCGCGCGCTCGTCGTCGCCATCGGCAGCGCGGTAGCCGCCGCCGCCTCGGTGCCGTTCTCGTCGATCGTGACGAAGGCCTGATGAACGACGGCGGATAGTGAGAAATCCTTTCCGCCGCTCATGCCCGAAAAATCGGCGCCGGCGCTGAAGGCGCGCTTCATGCCCATCGCCCGCAGGACGGGCTCAAGCGACGCCGTCGCCCTGATCGCGAATTTCGGCAGCGTCACCACGACCCTGGGATAAAACGACAATCCGCCGAACCACTGGGGCAGCAGCCGGTCGAGCGGCACCTGTTCAAAGCCCGCAAGTCCATCCGGCTCTTTCGGCAGGAACACCACCATCGACAGGTCATAGCCGAGATACGGCAGCTCCAGCGCCTGGAACGAGCCGCCGTCGAGATATTTGAAGTTGCCGGTGAGATGCATCGCCGGCGCGGTGACGCTGCGGGTCGCCGACGCGTGGAATTCCTCGTCCTTCGTCGCCGCCGTCACGAACGGCACCGCCCAACCGGCTTTGAAGTAGATGGCGTTCGTCAGCACCAGCCGCGTGTCAGCCGTAAGAACACCGGGCGCGATCAGGTCGACGATCTTGTCCGCGGTCTTCTGGGCGACCCACCGGTTGATGGTCTGGCGGGCGGCCTCTGCATCGCTCTTGAAATCGAGCGGCGTCAGGCCGGCGCCGTAGTCATTCTTGAGCGGGGCGAGAAAATCGGCGCGAAACGGGTATCCCGCCTGTCCCCACAGCGCGTCCGCTTCCGTCAATTGATAATCGTCGTGCTGCGCATTGCGCTCGCGCAACAGGACACCCAGCGCCGGATGCAAGCGGTCGGGCGGCAATGTTAAGCGTAGGACGGCCGCCATTTCGGCCTCGGTATCGCCGCGCGCGCCGCTCATCGTCATCGCCAACGCGGTTGCGATGCTCTCCGGCGAAAAGAATAGATTTCCGGGCCGCGCCCGGAGCTGCTCGTAAAGAGCGCCTGCGAACGCGTTGAGCCCCTGCACGACCGTTCCGGCATCGTTGCTTGCCGCATGGGCGCCGGGCGTCGCCATCGTGATCGCGGCACAGGCCAGGAAAGCGAGCGCGCGTACGCCCGCTCGCACGACGCGCTGCATCATCCGCGCGCCGCGAGGGACGCGCCGCCATCGACCAATAGCGCCACACCGGTGACGAAGTTCGCCTCGTCCGACGCGAGGAACAAGGCCGCGTTCGCGACGTCCCAGCCCGTCCCCATCTTGTGCCTGAGCGGCACCCGCGCGTCGCGTTCCGCCGCCACCTCGGCCCGCGACCGGTTGCCGACGCGGGCGCGGGTATCGACCGCCATCGGCGTGTCCATCAGCCCGGGCAGGATGCAGTTGGCACGCACGCCGTATTCCGCGTTCTGGATGGCGAGCTGCTGGGTGTAGGCGATTAGCCCCGCCTTGGTCGCTTTGTACGTCACGAAGGGATAATCGAGGGTCGCCGCCGTCGAGGAAATGTTGACGATCGCGCCCGAGCGCTGCCGGCGCATGATCGGCAGCACGTGCTTGCACGCCATCACCATGCCGCGCAGGTTGATGGCGACGATGCGGTCGAACGCCTCTTCCGTGATCTCGGTCGGCGATGCGTCACCGCCGGCAATGCTGACGCCGACATTGTTGTGGAGAATGTCGATGCGCGCCCAGCGGTCGTGCGCGGCCTTGATCGCCGCGGCCAGCGTCGCCTCTTTGGTGACGTCGGCCGAATGGGCGACGGCGTCGCCACCGGCATTGACGATCATCGCCACGGTTTCCTCGGCGGAGCCGAGATCGCGATCAACCGCGAACACTTTCGCGCCCTCTTGCGCGAAGCGCAGCGCGGTGGCGCGGCCGTTGCCCATTCCGGTGCCAGGCGATTGCCCGGCGCCGATCACAATCGCGATCTTGTCCGCGAGCCGCATGACGATTACCGCGGCGCCAGCCGCACCGCGCCGTCGATGCGGATGCACTCGCCGTTAATATGCACGTTATCGATGATATGGAGCGCGAGCCGGGCGTATTCGTGCGGATGGCCCATGCGCTTCGGGAACGGGATCGAGCCTTCGAGCGACGCCTTCGCTTCGGGCGTGAGGCCGCCGGCGAGCGGCGTCAGAAAAATGCCCGGCGCGATGACGTTGACGCGCACACCGAACTGCGCCAGCTCGCGCGACGCCGGCATGGTCAGCGCGACGATGCCGCCTTTCGACGCCGAATAGGCGGCCTGGCCGACCTGCCCTTCGAACGCGGCGACCGATGCAGTCGAGATGATAACGCCGCGCTCGTTGTCCTCGAGCGGCGACATCACCGTCATGTCCGCGGCGGCGAGCCGCATAAAGTTGAACGTGCCGACCAGGTTGACGTCGATGATGCGCTTGAAGGCGTCGAGCGGATAAGGCCCGTCGCGACCGACGATGCGGCGCCCGCCGCCGATACCGGCGCAATTGACCAATATGCGCGCCGGCCCGTGCGCGTCGCGCGCTTTCTTGACCGCGGCCACGCCCTCGTCGGCGTCGGCGACGTTGCAGACGACCGCCAGGCCGCCGATTTCCTTCGCGACCTTCTCGGCCAGCTCGGCATTGCGATCGACCACCGCGACCTTGGCGCCGCCTTTCGCCAGATGGCGCGCCGTCTCGGCGCCCAGACCCGAGGCGCCGCCGGTGACGATCGCCGCATTCCCCTTGAGTTCCATTCCGATGCTCCCGTTTTTGCTTTCTTGAAAATTTAACCACCAAGACACCGAGGCACCAAGGAACAAATTCCCTTCTCGGTGTCTTTGTGCCTTGGTGGTTCAAATTTCTTTGCTAGGCGACCTTTTCCAGTTTCGCCAACAACACCCGCGGCGACGGCTTGTCGGCGTAAAGCTCGGCGAGCAAATCCCTGCGGTTGTCGAGGAGCGCGCGGGCGTTGAGCGAGCCTTTGTCGGTCATCTCGTGCTTGTCGATCGAAGGCTGGTCTTCGAGGATCATACCGCGCACAACGCGCGAGGCGCTGCCGGTCGCGGTCTTGGCCAGCTCGGTCAGCAGTTCGGCAAAGCGGCGCCGCACGGCGGGGTGACGCAGCACGTCGATCTCCGGCGCGCCCGATGGCAGGTCGGGCGTCAGCGCGCGGCAGGCGACACCGTCGGCAAAGAACAGCACGCCGAGCTCGTCGCGGTCCGCGCCGGTCGTCACCACGTCGCGGACATAAGGCGCGAAATGCAGCACGATCTTGGTCTTCAAGGGACCGACGCTGACCCAGGTCCCGGTCAGGAGCTTGAAGTCTTCGGCGATACGGCCGTCGAACACGATGCCTTTCGATGCGTCGCGCTCGTCGAGGAGTCGCACCGCGTCACCGGTTTTGAGATAGCCTTCCTCGTCATAGAGCTTCGCGGTGAGGTCGGGCTGGCGCCAATAGCCGGGCGTCATGCTCGGCCCTTTCATGCGCGCCTCGAACTTGCGGTCGACCGGCGCCAGCTTGAATTCGACGCCGGGCGCCGGCACGCCGACCAGGCCCGCGAATCCATCAGGCCAGTTGGCGCAGAGCATGAAAGGCGCGGTTTCGGTCATGCCGAGGCCGGTGATCATCACGATGCGCTCGCCGACCGTTTGGAGGGCCAACTCGTCGAGCGCGTCCCAGATGAATTGCGGCAGGCCCGCCGCGGCATAGAACATCATTTGCACGCGGCCGAAGAAGCTCTCGCGCAATTCCTTGTCGGCGCGCAGATGCGGAATCAGAAATTCGTAAGCCTTCGGCACATTGAAATAGTAATTGGGCTTGATTTCGCGCAGGTTCCGCACCGTGCGCTCGAACTGACCCGGCACCGGGCGGCCGTCGTCGATATAGAACGAGCCCCCGTTATAGATCACGTTGCCGAGGTCGGAATGCGCGAAGGTGTGGTTCCACGGCATCCAATCGACCACCACCGGCGGCTGCTCGCGCAAGATCGGCAGCATCTCGATCTGCATCTGCTGATTGGCGGCGAACATACGCTGGGTCTGGATCACGCCCTTGGGCATGCCGGTCGAGCCCGAGGTGAACAGGATTTTCATGACGTCGTCGGGCGCCACCTTGGCCGCGGCGGCGTCGACCGCCGGCGTCGGCGACGTCGCCAGCAGATCGTCGAACGACGTCGCGCCCAGGATTGGGTTGGCGCGCACCACGATCTCGGCGTCCTTCGGCGCGGCGGCGGCGATCGCCTTGGCGAATTGGCCGCCGTCCGCGGCGAAGACCAGGCCCGGCGTCAACAGACCGAGCACGTGCTTCAGCTTGCCGTAATCGGTCGAAACCAGCGAATAAGGCGGCGAGATCGGCGAGAACGGAATCCCGACATGCATCGCCGCGAGCTTCAACACCGCATGATCGAGATCGCCCGCCGACAACGCCGCGATCGGCCGTTCCGCGTTGAGACCGCGCGCCAACAGCGCCTGGCCGACGCGGCGCACCTTGTCCAGCATCTGCGCGTAGGTGATCGTCTGCCATTCGCCTTTGGCGTCGCGCTGTCCGATCAGCACGCGGTCCGGCGCGGCTTTCGCGAACTGAACCAGCCGGTCGGTTATCTTGGCGGGATAGGCGTCGAGTTGCGCTTTGGCGCGCAGCTTCACGGCGCCGCCGGCGGTCCGCTCCATGAGCGTTTCCGACGGACCGAGGCTGATCTTGCGAATGGGCGTCATTCGTAACACCTTGTATCGCTTAGCATTTGACGGTTCGGCAGAATGCCGCTTCAATCGGGCCGAAGCAAGGCGGTGCCGGTTTCAACGCGCCGCCCCAGGGGATTCGCCCGATGGTGACGAATAAGCGCCGCATCCGCGTGGAATGGGGCCACTGCGACCCGGCTGACATCGTGTTCTATCCGCAGTATTTCGCGTGGTTCGACGCCTGCACCACGCATCTGTTCGAAAGCGTCGGCCTCTCGGCGAAGCGTTTCTTCGCCGATTATGGTGTCAAGGGCTTCCCTCTGCTGGAAGCGAGCGCGAAATTCTATGTCGCGTCCGGCTTCGGCGACGAGATCGATGCCGAATCCGGCGTGACCGAGTGGCGCGACAAGGCCTTCATCCTGTCGCATCGTTTCACGCGCGGCGGCACTTTGTTGCTCGAAGGGCAGGAGACGAGGATTTTCGTGGTGCCGCATCCGGACGATCCAACACGCATCAAATCGATTCCGGTTCCCGACGACGTCAAGCGGCGGTTCGGCGCGTGAGCGCGGCGAGCATGGCGGAATCGCGCGGCTTCGACCCGCGGGTCTGGCTCCTGGCGATTGGCACCTTCGCCGCCGGCACCGATACGTTCGTCATCGCCGGTATCCTGCCGGAATTGGCGCGATCCTTTCACGTGACGATCGAGGCGGCCGGCGCGGTCGTGTCGGTCTACGCCTTCGTTTACGGCATCGGCACGCCGCTCTTGGCGGTGGTGGTCGCACGGTGGCGCCAGGACCGCGTCGCGTTGGGAGCGCTCGCGGTGTTCGCCGTCGTCAATATCCTGTGCGCGGTGGCGCCGAGCTATGGTTTTCTGATCGCGATGCGTGCCGCGGCCGCGCTGTGCGCCGCGATTTATGCGCCCGCCGCTTATGTGCTGGCGGCGGCCTCGGCGCGGCCGGAGAAACGCGGCAGCGCGCTTGCCGCCGTCGCGCTGGGCTCGTCCGGCTCGACCGTGTTCGGCGTGCCGCTCGGCACGTTCATCGGCAACCATTTCGGCTGGCCGATGACTTTTGTGATGATTGCGGTCATCACCGCGCTCGCCATCGCGACGCTGGCGGTACGCGGGCCGCGCGGCGCCGAGGCGCCGCCGGTCCTGCCGCTGGCCGAGCGCGTGGCGCCCTTGGCGCGGCGCAAAGTGTGGATTGCGCTCGCGCCGCTGATTCTGATGTTCTGCGGCGTTTACGCCGTCTACACCTACATCGCGCCGCTGCTCGAGACGCAGTTTACTGCCGGCGTCGTTCCCCTGTTCCTGTTGGCTTATGGCGCCGGCGGGATCACCGGCAGCCAGCTTGGCGGCAAACTGGTCGATAGGTTCGGCGCGATCGGACCGCTGATCGTGCTGGCGTCGGCATTTGTCGTGCTTTACGCCGTGTTTCCCTTGGCGCTTCACTCCGCGATCGCCACCGGCGCGGTGATGTTCGGATTGACTTTGTGCAGCTGGGGCTGTTTCGCGCCGAACCAGACCCGCGTCGTCGCGGTCGAACCGGAGCACGCCAACATCATGTTCGCATTGATCAACGCCTCGATCTTTTTCGGCGGCGCGATCGGCGCCGCGCTCGGCGGCGTGATTTACGGCGCGTTCTCGGTGACCGCGCTGCCGTATGCCGCCGCGATCCTCAATGCGATCGGCGTCGCGATTATCGTGCAAGCGAGGATGCCGCGACCTGAGACTTGATCCCCGTATCTGGCTGCTTTCGATCGGCACCTTCGCCGTCGGCACCGACGCCTTTGTCGTGACCGGGATTCTGCCGTTGCTCGCCGATTATTTCGGCGTCAGCGTCGCGGCGGCCGGCATGCTGGTTGCGGTTTATTCCTTCAGCTATGGGCTTGGCACGCCGGTCCTGGCCGCCGTGGTGGCGCGGTGGC
>JASHUX010000418.1 GCA_030039775.1 Alphaproteobacteria bacterium
TCCGCCGCCGCGACAATCGCCTGGCCAAGTTTCGCATCGAGCACGCCGAGCGCGACATTGGCCTGGGCGGCCGCGCGCTTTACCTGGGCCAGGGCATGGATCAAGGGCAACGGCATGCGTTCGGCCGCCGGGTCGCCGATGCGAAAATTGCGACGCGAGCGTTCGGTCTGGGCGCCCCAATAGCGCTCGGCCGGCACCTCAATGGCGCCCATGCTGTCGCGTTCGGTGCGCGTCGGCGGTCGGTCTTTTGCGCTACGGGCCATCGTCGCCCGCGACTATACCGCGTTTCGACAGATGTTACCGCGGGCGCCGATCAGGCTTGCGCGCTTCCTCGACGAACCTGGTGCGTTGATCGGGTGTCAACGTCGCCAGGAATTTACCCAGTGTGTCTGCCACATCTTGCTGGAACTCGGTGCGGTTTTTGACCGTGCCGCCGAGCAATGTCGGTATCTGGTCCGGCGGGGTCGCAGGATCGGCGATCTTGGCCCAGGTCACGGTGTTCGCGGCGCGCATCGCCGCGCCATGCTGCCGCATCGCCGATTGGAACTTCTGGAATGCAGCGCGCTGAGTATCGTTCAGTCCGAGTCCGTCGATGATGTGCTCAAATCGCTCGCGCTGTGCGAATGGAGGCGCCGGCCGGTGACCGCGCATATGGCCGGCGATCATGCCGATGAAGAAGAGGTTGAGGGCGACGGAAACCGTCAGGGCGACAATGAGCCAGCGACGGCGGGACGGACGCGTCCCGACGGCGTCGGTCATATGCCCGTGTCCTCGTCATCGCTAACGAGGATGGAGCCGGGCGAACCGATTAGCGCTTGCTGTTCAACGATCGTCTGATTCGGGCCGAAACCGGAAAGGTCGACGACATCGTCGGTACCGAGCGAAAAGCCGACCAGGACTGCCGCTATCATGCTGGCGGCGATGCCGCTCAGCGTCACGGCATGGCGCCAATCGCCCTGCGACCGCCGCAGCGGCACAACGTTGCCTTCTGGTTGAGCGACTAGCGCTTGCGCGCGGGCGATCAGGACCGTGGGCGCGGGCAGATCGGCCATCGACCGAGCGGCGAAAATATCGTCAAGCGCCTCGGCATGGTCGACAAGCCACATCTCGACCGCGGCAACCGTCGGTTCGGTCTCGGGATCCACGCCGGGCCGACTTAGCCGGCGCTCGGCGTAAGTCGCCAAAGTCAGCGCATCAGGTTCGGCCGCGGCTCTCCCCGCCTCGGCCTCGCCGTCACGCCAGCGACGCCAAAGCGCCGCTTCATTGAATTCATTCCCTCCGGACATTCCTTCGTCTCCATGACATCAGTTACTTAGGCGGTCTCCCGACCGAACATCCCCAGGGCTATGAAGTTCTACATCCTTCTGGGCGAAATAGGTCCGCAATTTCAACATAGCCTTGTGGTGGGTGCTTCGGACCGTCTGGGGATCCACCCCAAGCGTTTGAGCGATCTCGGCTACGTCCAAATCTCGGTCATAAATCATAGCGAGCACCAATTTCTGTCGGGGCGATAACAGTGTATCCGGGTATTTGAGCCGTTCGGCGGTCTTCGGCATGACCGCCATCATCGCTTCCGGTACGGCATCGATCGGGGTCGACGGGAGCTGGCGGCGGCGCAATACGTCGCGCGCGGTGCTGCGGGCCACGATCGTCAACCATGTTGAGAGGCCGGCCCTGGCCGGGTCGTACGTGCGCAACAGCCGGAAACCGTCCTTGCATAGACGGAGGAATACTTCCTGGACTAAATCCTCGGCATCGCCTTGTTCCCGGGCGACGCCCCTCACCGCCGAGACGATCAACCCGGCGTAGCGGCGCACAAAGCCGTCCCAAGCGTCCTTGTCCCCTTGGCACAACGATGCGAGATCGACCGATTCGGCCACCGGCTCCTACTTTCGTCCCCGCTTCGGCGCCGGCCGTGCTGCCGGCTTTTTCGTTTTCGCCTTTGGCTTGTTTGATTTGGCGCGGATCGCGGCGGCCTCAGCCTTAGCCGCCCATTGGCCCAGCGCTTCGACGTCCTCAAGGACGCTGGCGGGCACCTCGTAATAGGCCATCTCAATGGTCTTGCCGTTCGGCATCGTATAGGTGAAGGGCTTGGCGTCCGAGGCAGCCATGCCCGCCCGCTTGCGCGCGGTATGGACGAAGGGCTGCGTTGCCGCCGCCTCGTAATCCGGCTTGTTCTCTCCGTCGACCCGGAAATAGATGGCGTCGCGCGCAATCAGGCCAAACATCACCGGCCCGCGATAAATGCCCCAGCCGCCGAATAGCCGCCGAACGGCCACCGGCCCCCAGTCGCGCAACTGGTCGGCGATATAGTCGGCCAACGGATCGGGCGCCTTCCGCATCAATCAAACCGCTTCACGAGGAAATACATCTTGTGGCCGGGCGGATAATCCTCGACCACGGCGTAAGGCTTAAACCCGAGTTTGGGATAGAAATCAGGCGCTTGGAAGCTGGCCGTGTTGAGATAAATGCCAATGCAGCCGCGCTTTTTCGCCTCCTCTTCGGCCATCGCCATTAGCTTGCGGCCGTGGCCCTGACGGCGCAACTCCTCGGGTAACCAGAACAGCTCGACACACATCCAGCCCCAGCCGGTCCAGCCGGTAAGCCCACCAAGAACCTTGCCGCGGCTGTCGTTGATAACGACGGCGACAGTGTGCCACTTCGCCGGTCCGGCTTTTTGCCGGTTGTATTCGATCAGGCCCTTGAGGATGGTTTTTCGGGCCGCGTTTGTAGACGCGCCGGTGACGTTATAGGTCAAGCGCTTCCTAGGCTTAGCGCGGGCGGCGGTTTTGGCGGCGGTGGCCATGGTCAGGTCAGGTTGGCGAAGAAATCGTTGCCCTTGTCGTCGATAACGATGAAGGCGGGGAAATCCTTCACTTCGATCTGCCAGATTGCCTCCATACCAAGCTCCGGATAGGCGAGGGTATCGACTTTAGTGATGCAATCCTGTGCCAGCCGCGCGGCCGGCCCGCCGATCGAGCCAAGATAGAACCCCCCATGCTTCCGGCAGGCCTCACGTACTTCGGCACCGCGGTTGCCCTTTGCCAGCGTAACGAGGCTGCCGCCTGCCGCCATGAACTGATCGACGTAGGCATCCATGCGTCCCGCCGTTGTGGGGCCGAACGAGCCGGAGGCGAAGCCGGACGGCGTCTTGGCTGGACCGGCATAATATATCGCATGATCACGGAAATATGGGGGCAGCGACTCGCCGCGATCGAGCGCATCCTTGAGTTTGGCGTGCGCGATGTCGCGCGCCACCACCAGCTGTCCGGTCAGCGCGAGGCGCGTCTTGATCGGATGCTGCGACAGTTCTTTGCGGATTTCGCTCATCGGCCGAGTCAGGTCGACCTTCACGACCTCGCCGCCGAGCTTCGCTTCGTCGATCTCCGGCAGGTATTGCGCGGGGTTGGTCTCAAGCTGTTCGAGGAAGATGCCGTGCGCGTCGATCTTGCCGAGGATCTGCCGGTCGGCGGCGCAAGACACGCCGATACCGATCGGGAGGCTGGCGCCGTGGCGCGGCAGCCGGATCACGCGGACATCGTGGCAGAAATATTTGCCGCCGAACTGCGCGCCGATGCCGTTGTGCCGAGTCAGTTCCAACACTTCCGCTTCGAAGTCGTGATCGCGGAAGGCCTGCCCAAAATTGTTCCCCTGTGTCGGCAGTCCGTCGAGATAACGGCAACTCGCGAGTTTTACGGTCTTAAGATTCATTTCTGCCGAGGTACCCCCAATGACGATGGCGAGGTGATAAGGCGGACACGCCGCCGTGCCGAGCGTCTTGATTTTTTCATCGAGGAATTTGACTAGCGATTTCGGATTCAAGACTGCCTTGGTCTGCTGGAACAGAAAGCTCTTATTGGCGGAGCCGCCGCCTTTGGCGATGAACAGGAATTTGTACTGATCGCCGTCGGCGGCGAAGAGATCGATCTGCGCCGGCAGATTGTCTCCGGTGTTCACTTCCTCATAGAGCGACAGCGGCGCTACTTGGCTGTAGCGCAGATTGGTCTCGGTGTAAGTGCGCCTGATGCCAGCCGCGAGTGCCTCTTCGTCGCCGCCGCCTGTCCAGACGCGCTGACCCTTTTTGCCCATGACGATGGCGGTGCCGGTATCCTGGCACATCGGCAGCACCCGCCCGGCCGCGATGTTCGCGTTCTTCAGCAGATCCAACGCGACGAACCGGTCGTTATCTGGCGCTTCGGGATCGTCGAGGATATTGCGAAGCTGCTGCAAATGGCCGGGGCGCAGGAGATGTTGGCAATCGCGATAGGCCTCTGCCGCGAGCAGCGTCAGTGCTTCGGGGGCGACCGTAACCATGGTCTCGCCCGCAAAAGACGCCATCGCGACGTGATCGCTGCTGAGCTTGCGATAGGGCGTCGCATCGGCGCCGAGATCGAACAATTCGTGGAAAGCGAATTCAGCCATCGCGCGGGCATACCAGAACGCGGGGCGCCGTCAAGCGCGGGCAGAAACTACTTCTTGCGGAAAGCGTCGAGGGCGACCACTTCGCCGGTGTTACTCGAAGGTTTCGTCGCCGATTTGCCGACGGTTTTCGCCACCGGCAGCTCCGCGTGCTTTTCCGTCGGCTTCGCGGCGGGTTTTGCCTCGAGCTTGGCGGAAATCGGTTTGGTTGACGGCGCCATCTCGGCGCTTGCAGCGTCTGCCGGGAACTGAAGGCCGAACTTCACCGACGGATCGGCGAAGGCGGCGACAGCGGCGAACGGAATGACGATGCGCTCGGGCTTGTTGTTGAAGCTCAATGTGACCGCGAAATCATCCTCGTGCACCTCCAAATCCCAGAATTGGTGCTCAAGGACGATGGTCATCTCATCCGGATATTTTTGCGCGAGGCTTGCGGCCAGCTCGACGCCGGGCGCCTGGGTCTTGAAGGTGATGTAGAAATGATGAGCGCCGGGAAGCCCGTTTGCCTCGGTACGCGCCAGCGCCTCGCGCACCACGCCGCGCATGGCGGATTCAACCATTTGGTCGTATCGCAACAAATCCTTCACGGCACGTCCGGCTTCCTACCGATTGTTTTCAACATTATTGCCGCCAACTTCTCCGGTTGGCAATGAAATGGAGGGCTTCTGTTGCCCGGTGCCCTCCGAACCGCGCTAAGAGTTAAGCCTTAATCCCGCGAGGGATATTAGGCCGCAACTGCCTCAGCAGGAGCGAAGTTGTCGTTCGCACCTAATGTTTGACCCGATAACGGCGGTATCATGCCGGGCGAAAGTCGCATCTTTACTACGCGCGTCGAGCCTAGTTCGCCCCCGTAAATGGTGGAGGCGCCGGGTACTGCCCCCGGGTCCGCAACGCTTATTCCATACTCCGTTTATCGCCATAGTCGGTTGCCCGACGCGCTAAATATAAGACATTTCGAGGTAATCGCAACGGTTGCACCTGCGGCGGCGAGCACGAAAAGGCCGATTTGAGAGCGGCCAGACTCATGTCTAGAGTCCGTCCATGCCCCTGACCCCCGAGCAGCAAGCCGAAATCGACAAGCATCGCGCCGAGACTCAGCCGACGCGGCGCGCCACGGTGCCGGCTCTCGAGGAAATCCTTTATCAACCCGTGCCGGTACTGGATCACGGCTTCGTCCGCGTTATCGACTATATGGGCGACGATGCGGCGGTGGTGCAAGCGGCGCGCGTCTCTTACGGCCGCGGCACCAAGCGTGTCAGCGAAGATCGCGGCCTCATTCAATATTTGATGCGCCATCGGCACACGACGCCGTTCGAGATGGCGGAGATCAAGTTTCACGTGAAGCTGCCGATCTTCGTGGCGCGACAATGGATTCGGCACCGCACGGCGAACGTAAACGAGTATTCGGCACGCTACTCGATCCTCGACAAGGAGTTCTATATCCCGGCGCCGGAACAGCTTGCGGCGCAATCGACGGTGAACCGCCAGGGCCGCGGCGATCTGCTTGAAGGCAAAGAAGCGGCGCGGGTGCTCGAATTGCTGCGTGGCGACGCCGAGCGCGTCTACGCCCACTATGCCGAGATGCTGAACGAAAGCGAGGAAGGCGCAGCGCGCGATCCGAAGCGGCAAGGCTTGGCGCGCGAACTCGCCCGAATGAACCTGTCGCTGAACTTTTATACTCAGTGGTATTGGAAGACCGATCTGTTCAATCTGATGAACTTCCTCGCGCTCCGCGCCGACGCGCACGCGCAGTACGAGATCCGCGTCTACGCCGACGCGATGCTCGGCATGATGGAGCGTTGGGTTCCGATCACCGCCGAGGCGTTCCACCAATACCGCGTGGGCGGCGCGCATATTTCGGAAAAGGGCATGGTGGTGGTGAAGCGGTTGCTGGCGGGCGAGACGGTCGGCCACGCCGGAAGCGGCCTCTCGAAGCGCGAGTGGACGGAGTTGATGGAGATTTTGGGCCGCGCATCCTAAAGCTACTAAAGATAGTATCTTTACTATTGTCGCGGCGGAGGCTAGGTTTGGCGCCATGACGGTGCATCCCTTGTTCGGGGGCGAGGACGGCGGATGGCGCGTGGCGCCGGCCGGACGCGCCGCGACCCTATCTGCGCAGATCGTGGCGGAAGTGCGCGAGGCGCTGAACGAACGCCGCCTCAAGCCCGGCGACGTCATCGGCAGCGAGAAGGATATCGCCAAACGCCTCGGCGTCAGCCGCATCGTGGCGCGCGACGCGCTCCGCACCCTCGAAGCGCTCGGCGTCGCCGAGATCAAGGTCGGCGCCGGCGGGGGCGCGCGCGTGGCGCGCGGCAATCCCCGGCTCTTCGCCGACGCCCTTTCGGTGCAGCTCGATCTTGCCGGGGCGACGGTGCAGGAAATCATGGACGCGCAGCGCGCTATCGAGACGCTGGCGGCGGAGCTCGCGGCGGAAAATGCGACCGAGGCTGATCTCGCCCGGTTGCGCCGCGTGCTCGAAGAAGGCGCCGAGGTGATCGACGACCCCGATCGCTATACCCGCGCCTGCGAGCGCTTCCACATCGCCGTCGCCGAGGCGTCGCACAACCGCGTCCTCGTAGTGCAGCTTATGTCGCTGCAGCACATTTCGCATCCGCGCCGCAACGTCAGGCTGACGCGCGAGGTGGCGAACCGCGTCCTCGCGGCGCACCGCGGCTTGCTGGCGGCGATCGAGGATCGCGATCCGAGCGCCGCGCGGCACTTGATGGACGACCACGTTAAAATGATCCGCGCCCGCCGCGTCGCCGAGCGGCGCGATGTGCGGCCGCAACCGAAAATCGTCGAAGGCTAGAGAGGCTGAAGGAGAGACCATGAGCAAATTCATTATTGCGCCGCATATGCGGCTGCACGAATGGGTCGCGGAAGAAAAGGGCTATTTCCGCGCCGAAGGCCTCAATTACGAATTCCGCGAGGTGATCCCGCAGCGCGACGGCAAGGCGAAGCACGATCTTGGTGACAAGGTCGGTGCCTATCAGACCTTCGAAGCGGGCCGCACCTGCGACGTCAGCGGCGCGTGCCACTGGACCGTCAATGTCGCGGCGTCCGCGGGCCACGGCAAGCTCTATGCCGACGCCTATTCGATCTCGACCGCGGGCATTTTCGTGCCGCGCGACAGCAAGATCCAAACCCCGACCGATCTCGCCGGCGTGCCGATCTCGGTCGGCTACCAGTCGGGCAGTCACTACTCGACCATTCAGGCGCTCGAGCAATACATGCCACTTTCGGACATCAAGCTCAATTTCGCGACCGGCTTGTTGTTCGCGCGCATGGAGCAATTGATCGACGGCAGCACGCCCGCCTGCGCCCTGTTCAGCGGCCCCTATTATTTCGCCGAGCAGCTCGGCTTCCGCAAAATCATCGACACCACCTTCATGATGGCGTCGATGATCACCGGCAATCCCGATCCCGACGACGTGCGCAAATATTTCAAGGCGCTGCGCCGCACTCAGCGCGACATCGATCTGCGGCCGGAACTCTACACGCATTACTACAAGAACGAATTCCCGGCCCGCTTCCACGCGCAGATGGACACGCGGCGCTGGGGGCCGGGCGAGCGCATCGTGTTCGAGCCCTATACCAAGGAAGTGTTCGAGGAATCCTTCGAGTGGATCGCCGAGCGCGGCATTTTCCCGGAAGGCACGATGGGCTCGGGCAATTATGAGCAGTCGATCGTCACGCTCCAGGCCGCGGAGTAACGTCTCAACGCATTTCTCGGGGGGTCTTGGGCGGGCGACGTGCGCCCGTCGGATGGTTTGAGATGCCCGTCGAGCCCCGCAATGACGATTCAATTTTCATCCATCTGTCACTGAACTTGCGCTAACCCTCACCCCGTCAAGCCGCTTCGCGCCTTGACACCCTCTCCCGCAAGCGGGAGAGGGTGGGACCCGCGCGACGCGCGGGAGCGTGAGGGGAATTGCATGATCCGAATACCGCGACGCCGCTTCATTCAGAGCGCCGGCGCCCTTGCTAGTGCGGCGGTACTCGGCGGTGTCGGCAAGCCCCCCGCCTTTGCGGCACCGGCCGGCCGTCTCAAGGACATCGACCATTTCATCATCGTGACGAAGGAGAACCGTTCCTTCGATCATTATTTCGGCACGCTGTCCGGCGTGCGCGGTTACGGCGACGCGCAGGCGACGCGCCGTCCCGACGGCGGCACGGTGTTCGAGCAGATCAACGACGAGACCAAGGCGGCGGTCCTGCCGTTTCGGCTCAACACCAAGAAAACCAGTGCCGAGCGGCTGTTCTCGACCGATCATAGTTGGGCCGGACAGCACGGCGCCTGGAACGGCGGCAAGATGGATCGCTGGATTCCGGCGCATCGTGCGGTCGACGGCGCGATGGCGCCATTGACCATGGGTTACATGACGCGCGACGACCTGTCGTTCTACTACGCGCTCGCCGACGCCTTCACGATTTGCGACCGTTACCACGCGTCGCTGATGGGGCCGACCCATCCCAACCGCTATTACCTGATGACGGGGACCATCGATCCCGACGGGAAATACGACGGTCCTTCGCTCGACAATTCGCTGCGCCATGTGCGCTGGGAGACCTATCCGGAGCGGCTCGATCGCGCCGGTATTTCCTGGCGCGTCTATCACGAGCTCGACGATTACCTGTGCAACGTGCTGCGGTTTTTCGTCCAGTATCAAAAGGCGCCGCCGGGCTCGTCGCTCTTTCACAACGCGCGGCTCGACCGGCCGATCTACGAATTGTTGTGGGACATAAGGCACGGCAACATCCCGCAGGTGAGCTGGATCATCGCGCCGTCCTACCTCTCGGAGCATCCGGACTTTCTGTCGGCAGCGGGCGCGGATTACACGCGTCAGATTCTCGAGGCGCTGTGGTCGAATCCGACTCTCTGGGCGCGCACCGCCGTAATCCTGAATTACGACGAGAATGACGGGCAGTTCGATCACGTCCCGCCGCCGACGCCCGAACCCGGCACGGCCGGCGAATTCATCGGTGCGCTGCCGATCGGCCTTGGCTTCCGCGTGCCGTGCCTGGTGATCTCGCCGTGGAGCCGCGGCGGCTATGTCTGCAGCGACGTCTTCGATCACACATCGACTCTGCGGTTGCTGGAAGCGCGCTTCGGCGTCGAGGTGCCGAATTTGACCGCGTGGCGGCGCAAGACCGTCGGCGACCTGACGTCCGCCTTCTCGTTCGGCCTGCCGCCGCGCCTCGATCCGCCGGTCTTGCCGCAGACGGCCTCGGCCGTGCCGGTTGCGGAGTACGAGGCGATGGCGCTGCCGCCGCCCGAGCCGCCTGCCGTCGGCGCGATGCCGCAGCAGGAACCAGGTACGCGTCCGCGCCCGAACGAACCGCGCCGTTCCGGCTGACGTTCGACCGACAGCGTGCTAGCGTCCCTGCGGAAAAAGCAGGGAGGAAGCCATGTCGGGTTTCGAAGGCTTTCCGGGCAGCGCGGTTCGTGAAAAGCTCGATCATCCGGTGATCGACGCCGACGCGCATATCGTCGAATGCGATTTCGCGCATCTCGATTTCGTCAGGCAACTCGCCGGTCCCGACATGGTCAAGAAGGTGCAGGCGGTGCGCGCCAATCACGGACCGACCGTGCGCGGCTTCTGGTGGGGCCTGCCGTCCGGCGCGCATACCGCCGACCGCGCCCTGGCGCAGTTGCCGCGCTATTTCCGCTCGCGCCTCGACGAGCTCGGCATCGACTTTGCGCATTGCTACACGACGCGGGGCCTCTCGCACGTCTATATCCCCGACACCGAGACGCGGCGCACGAGCTGCCGCGCGCTCAACATGCTCTACGCCGAAGCGTTCGCCGATGTCGGCGACCGGCTGCGCCCGGTCGCGGTGATTCCGACCTACACGCCGCAAGAGGCGATCGAGGAGCTGGAATTCGCCGTCACGGAATTGGGCCACAAGGCGGCGATGATCGGCACCGAACTGCGCGGCCCGGGCCGGCCGGCGACCGGCAAAGACCCGTTCCTCGAACCGACGCAATCGACGCGTTCGATCGTGATGGATTCGCCCTACGACTACGATCCGTTTTGGCGCAAATGCATCGAGCTCAACGTGACGCCGGTGTGCCACACCTCGTCGCGCGGCATCGGCTTCCGCGCCAGCCCGACCAACTACGTGTTCAACCATTTGGGCGATTTCGCCGCGGGCGCCGAGTTCTTCTGCCGCTCGCTGATCTTCAGCGGTGTGACGCGGCGCTTTCCGCAATTGAGTTTCGCCTTCCTCGAAGGCGGCGTCGGCTGGGCGGTGAACCTTCTCAACGACATCGTCGAGCATTGGGAAAAGCGCAATGCCGCATCGATGGCCGAAAACCTCGATCCGGCGAAGCTCGACGTCGATCTGTTGGTGCGCCTCTTCGGCGACTATGGCGACGCGCGCCACACCGCCGACCGCATCCGCGCTAATCCGCACGGTAACGGCTTTTTCGACAGGCCGGAATCGATCGACGAGTTTGCCGATTGCGGCCTGACCGATTTGCGGCAGCTGCGTGAATTGTTCATCGATCCATTCTATTTCGGCTGCGAGGCCGACGACCGCATGGTGTCGACCGCGTTCAACAAGCGGCTCAATCCGCTGGGCGCGCAATTGAAGCCGGTGTTCGGCTCCGATATCGGCCATTGGGACGTGCTTGACGCGACCAGCATCTTGAGCGAAGCGTGGAGCCTGGTGCGGCTGCGCCTCATCACCGAGGAAAATTTCCGCGACCTCACCTTCACCAACCCGGCGATGATGCATCTGTCGATGAACCCCGACTACTTCAAAGGCACAGTCGTCGCGGACGCGGCGGCGAAGCTTCTGCGCCAGACGGCGCCTGGCGTGGCCGCGCAGTGAGCGTCGCCGGCAAGCTGGCGATCATCGGCGCGGGT
>JASHUX010000419.1 GCA_030039775.1 Alphaproteobacteria bacterium
CCACAACAGCCAGCGGTCGGGATGGAACAGCGCCGGCAGGATCGGGATGCCCGCGACCGCGTCCGACAGCGCGCCCATGGCGGGCTGGAAGTAGTATTGCGCCATCACCATGATCGCGGACCCGAGAATGGCACCGTAAAGCGTGCCCATGCCGCCGATCACCACCATCAGCAAAATGTCGACCATGATGCCGAACGAGAGGGTCGCGTCGGGCCCGACGTAGCGGAGCTGCAGCGCCAACAAGGCGCCGGCGACCGACGCCACCGCCGCCGAAATCGCACCCGCCAGGGTGCGGTAGCGCAAGGTGCGCAAGCCCAGCGCCTCGGCGCGGAACTCGTTTTCGCGGATGGCCTGCAGCACGCGGCCCATCGGCGAATTGACGACGCGTAGCAGGAACAGAAACAGCACCGCGGCAACGGCGAAAATCAGGTAATAGGTGACGAGGTGTCCGTTATAGCCGCCGAACTGGAACGACGGCGTCAGCGCGTAGGGCACCGAAAAGGTCAGCCCGTCTTCGCCGCCGGTCCAGTCGCGCAGCGACGTGGCGAGGATCAGTGCGAAGCTCGCCACCGCCAGCGTGATCATGGCGAAAAAGATCGCCCGCACCCGCAAGCTCAAGAGGCCGATCACGACGGCGACCGCGATTGCGAGCGCCATGCCGCCGCCGGCACCGATCAATACCGCGCCCCACCCCGGTCCGAGCCGCGTCAGCGCGATCGCCACGCCGTACGCCCCCATGCCGAAGAACATGGTGTGCGCAAACGACACGATGCCGGTATAGCCGAGCAGCGTGTCGTAGCTCGCCGCCAGCACGATGAAGATGCAGATGCGCTCCGCCACCGCGAGCGAACGCGTCCCGGGAAACGCGAACGGCGCCACCGCCAGCAGCACCACAACGATCGCCAGGATCGCCGACAGGATGCGGCCGCGCGGCGGATCGCCGGAGAGAAGATGCGCGCCGACGCTCATCCGTGCGCGACCGGAAACAGACCGCGCGGCCGCCACAGCAGGATCAGCACCATCAACAGAATATTGGAACCGAGCGACACGGTCGGCGCGAGAAAGCCGACATAATTGGTGGTAAGGCCGACCAGCATCGCGCCCACCAGCGAGCCGCCGACCGATCCGAGACCGCCGATGATCAGGATAATGAACACCAAGATGGTCATGTCGCCGCCGAGCTGCGCGGTCACAAGCTCCTGGTAAAAGGCCCAGGTCACGCCGCCGATCCCCGCCAGCGCGGTGCCGACGACGAACACGCCGACGAACAATCGCCGGACGCGGTAGCCGAGCGCTTCCACCATCTCGCGGTTCTCGACCCCGGCCCGCACCAAAAGGCCAACCCGAGTCCGGCTCAGCAAGAGATGCAGCGCCACGAACACGGCGAGGCCAAGCGCGAGGGCTATCAGACGATACTTCTCGATCGCGGCGCCGTGGACCACGATGCTGCCGCCGAACGCGGTGGGCTTAAGCAGCGGGATCGCGTCGGCGCCCCATAGCACGATGAACAATTGCTGCGCGACGATCAGCCCGCCCATCGTCACCAGGATTTGCTGCAACGGCGCGCCGTACACGCCGCGCACGATGACGCGCTCGAAGCCCCAGCCGACCGCGCCGCTGACGATGGACGCGATGACGATGGCGACCGCGAACACGGCAAGATTCATGACCCATGAATCCGCCATGGCCCAACCGGCGAGCGGCGCTACGACGCTGACCGCGACGTAAGCGCCGAGGGTGATGAACGCGCCATGGGCGAAATTCAAAACGTCCATCAGCCCGAAGATCAGCGTCAGGCCAGCCGCCATCAGGAACAGCATCGCGCCCATGGCCAGACCGGCAACCGTCAGAACGAGCCAGTTGGTCACGCCCATCGCCGGCAGCGCGATCAGCACGAGCACCGGCAACACCGCATAAGGCGCCCAGTCGCGCTTCATTGGTGTACCGCGAGGCTGAAGCCGAGGAGCCGATGCTGCAATGCGTCGTCCGCGGCCAGGTCGGCCATCGATCCGGTATGGACGATGCGGCCGTCATCCATCACCGCGACGTCGTCGCCGACCGACACGGCCATGTGGAAATTCTGCTCCACCAGCAAAATCGTGGTCTCGCTTTGCTTGAGGCGCCGAAACGCATCGATCAGCACTTGGATCACGGCCGGCGCCAAGCCCTTGGTCGGCTCGTCCACGACCAAGAGACGGCGCGGCTCAATGACGGCGCGGCCGATCGCGAGCATCTGCTTCTGGCCGCCCGATAGCACGCCGGCCGGCACGGCAAATCGCTCCTTGAGCGCCGGGAATAGGCTAAACAGCCGGTCGAGGCGCTCGTCGGTCAGACCCTCCCGCCCCGTCGCCAACAGAAGATTCTCGCGCACCGTGAGCTGCGAGAAGATACCCATCGTTTCCGGCACATAGGCAATGCCGAGCCGCGCGATATCGGGCGTGCCGAGCCCCGCGATGTCCCGGCCATCGAACATGATGCGGCCGGCACTCGCCCGCCACAGACCCATGACCGTGCGCAACGTCGTGGTCTTGCCCGCACCATTCCGACCCAAGAGCATGGTCACGCGGCCGCGCTGTGCCGCGAAATCGACGCCGTGAAGGATGTGATAGCGGCCGATACGCGTCTCGATGCCGTGCAGCGCCAACAGCTCGTCAGACATGGGCAACGCCGAGATAGGCTTCCTGCACGATCGGCGACGCTACCACCTCGGCGGGTACACCGTCGGCGACCAGCTTGCCGTTATGCAGCACGATCACCCGGTCGGCGAGACGGCGCACCACCTCCATCTTGTGCTCGACCAGAAGGACGGTCCGGTCGCGTTGCTCGCGGATCTCCTCGATCAGGTCGAGAATCACGGGCACTTCGTCGACGCTCATGCCCGCGGTCGGCTCGTCGAACATGAAGACCTTGGGCTCCAACGCCAACAGGATCGCGACCTCGAGCTTGCGCTGATCGCCATGCGGCAGGGCTGCCGCCGGCGTTGTGGCGCGTGCGGTCAGTTTTGTTCGTTCGAGGCACACCATTGCGCGATCGCGCAAATCGCGATGACTGGTGGCCATCGTCAGAAAATCGAAGGACGGGCCGAGCCGCGCCTGGAAAGCGAGCCGGACATTTTCGAGCACGGGCAGGTTCGGGAACAGATTGGTCAATTGGAACGCGCGGCCGATGCCGAGCTGGGCCCGCAGCGGGACCGACAAGGATGTGATGTCGCGCCCTTCGAGCAGGACCGCTCCGGTGCTGGCGCGCAACTGGCCCGAAATGAGGTTGAAATAGGTGGTCTTGCCGGCGCCGTTCGGCCCGACGATCGCGGTCAGGGTACCGTGGTCGAAGGCGCAATTGACACTGTCGACTGCAACATGTCCCCCGAACCGGATCGTCAGGTCGCGGGTTTCGAGAACCGTCACTGCTTGTTCTGGATCGGCACGTCCATGTCGCTGATCTTGATTACTTTGGTCAATTCGGGGATTGCCCATTTGACGTTCGGATCGACATTGATCTTGAACGCGAACATGTCCTGCAAAGCCTGATGGTCTTCCTTCCGGAAAATCATTTGGCCCTTCGGCGTGTCGAACTTCATCCCCTCCATCGTTTTGATCAGCGTCTCGGTGTCGGTGTTGCCGTGGGTGGCGTTCAGCGCCGTCACCACCGCCATCGCCGCCGCGAACCCGCCGCAGGTGAAGAAATCGGGCGGCGCCTTGAAGCGCTGTTCGTGCTCCTTGACCAACCAATCGTTCACCGAATTCTTGATGGAGTCGTAATAGTAATATTCCGCGCCTTCGAGGCCGGGAAAATCCTTGTACGCGACCAAGGCCGGAAGGATGTTGCCGCCGGTCGCGATACCGATGCCGCGCCCGCCGGGATTAAGGGCCTTGAGCGGCGTCAGCGGGTTGGTCGCGCCCGCCCAGACGATCCAGATCAGCTTCCGCCCCTGTTCCTTGTCGAGCGCGTTGAAAATGCGTTGATAGGGCGCAGTGAAGTCGGTGGTCATCACCGGCGCGTATTCCTCGTACACTACCTTGGCACCGGTCTTTGCCAGCGCCTTCTTGAACGCGGCGACGCCGTCATGGCCGAAGGCGTAATCCTGCGCCAGCGTGGCGATGACCGTGCCGGGCGTGCCGATCGCGATGGCGTTAGAGATCGCGTCTTGCGACGAGTTGCGGCCGGTGCGGAAGATATACCGGTTCCATTTGTCGCCGGTGATGGAATCCGCGACCGCCGGCTCGACGATCAGGATTTTCTTGTTTTCCTGCGCCACCGGCAGCATGGCAAGCGCGACTGCCGAGAACGTTCCACCGACCGCGAGGTCGGCATGATCGTCGTTATAAGCCTCGGCCAGGACCGAACGGCCAACGTCCGGTTTCGTCTGGCTGTCCTTGTAGATCACCTCAATCTTGCGGCCGGCAACGGTATCGGTGCCGTGGGTGCCGTATTCCAGGCCAAGCTTGAAGCCGGTAATCATTTGATCGGCATAGGGCTTGAGCGGTCCTGTCGAATCCTGAATGACCGCGACCCTGATCGCCTTGTCGGCCTGCGCAAAAGCCGGCGCGGTGAGCGCCAGCACCACCGCCGCAGCGGCGAACGAGGGATAAAATTTCATGGCAAAAGCCCCATCTTTTTATTTGTGTGCGCCAGTTTCGCGCGCCGCTGCGCTGGGCGCAAGAATTGTTACGTAAAGCGAAATCCGGTATTAAGCTTGCCACCAAGGAGATTGTTATGGTTGGGAAATGGCACCCTGAGAGCTGGCGGGGCATGCCCATCAAACAGGTGCCGGACTACCCCGACGCGCAAGCGCTGTCCGCGGTCGAGGAGAGCTTGCGCAATTTTCCGCCGTTGGTGTTTGCCGGCGAGGCGCGACGGCTGAAGGCCGCCCTCCGCGATGTCGCCGAAGGCAAGGCTTTTCTGCTTCAGGGCGGCGACTGCGCGGAAAGCTTCGCCGAGTTCCACCCCAACAACATCCGCGACACGTTCCGAGTGCTGTTGCAGATGGCGGTGATCCTGACCTACGGCGCCGCTTGCCCGGTGGTAAAGGTCAGCCGAATGGCCGGCCAGTTCGCGAAGCCGCGATCGGCCGACACCGAGATGCAGAACGGCGTCACCCTGCCCTCCTACCGCGGCGACATCGTCAACGGCATGGATTTCGACGCCAAGTCGCGCGCGCCCGATCCGCAGCGCATGGTGCGCGCCTACAGCCAGGCGGCGGCAACGCTCAACCTGCTGCGCGCGTTCGCGCAAGGCGGCTATGCCGACCTGCATCGCGTCCATAGCTGGAACCAAGGCTTCGTTGCGTCGAGTCCCGCGGGCGCGCGCTACCAGGAAATGGCCGACCGACTGTCGGAGACGCTGGACTTCATGGCGGCGTGCGGCCTGACCTCGGAAACGACGCCGCAGATCCGCGAGACCGATCTCTACACCTCGCACGAGGCGCTGCTTCTGTCTTATGAGCAGGCGCTGACCCGCGTCGATTCGACTAGCGGCGATTGGTACGACTGTTCGGCGCACATGCTGTGGATCGGCGACCGCACGCGCCAGCCCGACGGCGCGCATGTCGAGTTCCTGCGCGGCGTCAAAAATCCGATCGGCCTCAAATGCGGGCCGACGCTGGACGCTGCCGATC
>JASHUX010000420.1 GCA_030039775.1 Alphaproteobacteria bacterium
AGAGCCAGTGGTTCATTACCCCCTCCTCGCGACCATGAAGATGCGCCGGAACGGAAACAAGGTGATGCCGTCAGCGCGCCTCGGATAAGCACCCGCGAGACGTGCAGCGAGTTCGTCCTCGAACGCGGTGCGCTCGCTCTGATCGAGTCGATCGAGCGCCGGGCGCAGGATCGAGCCCTTGATCCACTCGAGCACCGGGCGCTCGCCCGTTAGCGCCGTCATATACGTGGTCTGCCACAGATCGATCCCACCGGCCGCGGCAAGCGGCGCCAACGCGCCGTAATAAAAGTCCGGCGTCTGCACCAGATCGTCGCGCAAGCTGCCGCCCGGCTCGGTCAAGACGCCGAGCTTAGGGCGGTATTTCGGCGTTAGGGCCAGATCGCGGATCAGCGTATGCGACGGCGCCCGGAAGTTGCCGGGCATTTGCACCGCCAGAGTTCCGCCTGGTGCGATCATCTGCATCAGCCGCGGAAACAACGCTCCGTGATCCGGAAGCCAATGCAGCGTCGCGTTGGAAAAGATCAGTGCCGGCGGTGTGGGCGGCGGCGACCACCCCGCGACGTCCGCCTGCTGCCAAGACAGATTGGTCGGCTTGGGCGCGGCGGCAGCCTTCTTCAGCATGTCAGCCGAATGATCGAGGCCCGTCACGCCGCGATCTGGCCAACGCGTCGCGATCGCGCGGGCATGTTCGCCGGTGCCACAGCCCAAGTCGTATGCTGGGCCGAGCGGCAGGTCGTCGTCGATTCGCGCTAGCAGCTCATAACCCGGGCGGAGCCGCTCGCCGCCGAATTTGAGATATTGTGCGGGATTCCAGGCCGCCGCGTCGCGTTCGAGCTTGTCCATAAAGTAATTATAGAAGGCCAATGGTAACGCGTCATAGCACCAGATTATCCAAATACCGGAAATGTTCTGTTATATAATTTGAAATCACAAAATATTTGTGGGTTACGCCTCTTGGCACTGGAGTGGGGGTGGGCTACTTTCTCGACATGCTGCCTGTCGTCCTCGATTTGGCCCGTTGCAACGTCGTTCTGGTCGGCGAAGGCGCGGCTGCGGTCAAGCGGCAGAACTTGCTGGAAGAGGCCGGCGCGACTCGGTTGCGCGCGTTCAGTTCCGCTCGATTGCCGAACGACGCCGACTTAGCGGGTGTTCGACTGGTGTTCATTGTTGACCGCAGTGCGCCGTATGCCGCCGATATCGCCGCGCGGGCGCGTGCTGCGGGTGCGCTGGTTCATATCGAGGATGATCCCGCTCATTCCGATATGCATATCCCCGCGGTACTGCGTCGCGGCGATCTCGTCATCGCGATTTCGACCGGCGGCTCCAGCCCGGCGCTGGCAGTGCGCTTGAAGCGCGCGCTCGGCGATTTGTTCGGCGCGGAATGGGAAGGCCGCACCGACGAGGTCGGAGCCCTGCGGCGTCGCTGGCGCGCCGCCGGCGCCAATCCCGACGCCCTCAAGCGCCAGACCGAGGAATTGATCGAGCGGCGGCGCTGGCTGCCGCGCTTACCGTCGCGTTCCTAGCGAAACTCTCGAACGAGGAGAAGAGCATGACCTTGCGTTTGAATCAGATCGCACCCGATTTCACCCAAAACTCGACGGAAGGCCCGATCCATTTCCACGAATGGCTCGGCAACAGCTGGGGCGTGCTGTTTTCGCATCCCAAGGATTTCACGCCGGTTTGCACCACCGAACTTGGCACCGTTGCCAATCTCAAGCCTGAATTTGACAAACGCAACGTCAAGGTGATCGGCCTGTCGGTGGATTCAGTCGACGACCACCAACGCTGGTCCAACGACATCAAAGACGTGCAGGGCCAGGCGCCGAATTTCCCGATGATCGCCGATGCCGATTACAAAGTGTCGAAGCTCTATGACATGCTGCCGGAATCGGTA
Organism: Alphaproteobacteria bacterium; assembly: GCA_030039775.1. Classification (GTDB taxonomy): domain Bacteria; phylum Pseudomonadota; class Alphaproteobacteria; order ATCC43930; family CGMCC-115725; genus JAATGI01. The sequence goes on from JASHUX010000420.1 coordinate 1,895, forward strand.
TCGGGTGATCCAGCGAAGCGGACGCCTGCCGACAATCTCACCGTGCGGAACGTTATCGTCATCGACCCCAGCAAGAAGATCCGTCTGATCCTGGTCTATCCGATGGCGACCGGCCGTAACTTCCAGGAAATCCTGCGCGTGATCGACTCGATGCAGCTCGGCGACAAGCACAAAGTTGCGACGCCGGCCGACTGGAAGCAAGGCGGCGATGTCATCATCACTGGCGCCGTCAGCAACGAAGAAGCACAAAAGATTTTTCCAGGCTTCAAGACGGTGAAGCCGTATCTCCGCACCACCGCGCAGCCGCGGTGATCTCTTAGAACTCGCACAAAAAACGGCGGGCATGTGCCCGCCGTTTTTCCTCCCGGCCTGAAAAATTAGGGAATGTCGACGCCGACGCTAACGCCTGGCAGGTTGATGCCGACGCCGACGCCTGGCCCGTAGACTACCGGCGGCGGATTATAGTAGCCGGGGTCATAATAATAGCCGGGCGCATAACCGACGTAGCCACCGCCCCAACCGCCTCCCCAGCCGCCACCATGATAATGGCCGCCGCCGTGATAGCGACCGCCGCCATGGCCACCGCCGTGGAGGTGATGGTCGGCGGCAATGGCCGGCGCCGCGCCGATTGCGCCGGCTGCAAGCGCGACGATAGCGACTAGGCCAAGGCTTCGGCCTGAGCGGATAATCGCGTTCATATCAAGCTCCTTTCCGCTGGCGTACCGTTAGCTCCGGCGCTGCTCGTGCGCGCGGAACACTTTGTCGGCGTTCGCTTTCTGCTCGGGTGTCATCGAATTGTAGAGCGTGGCGAACGCGCTGCTTAGTTTCTGCAGGCCGTCGGCATGTGCCTGCGCGAATTTTTGATAGTTCTGCAAGTCCTCAAGCGCGTTGCGCTGGCTGCGCGGGCCTTCGCTCCGCGTCTCCTGAACCAGATTCTGCATGGTCTCGGCATTGCTCTTCATCACTTGCGCGACCGCCTGCCAGTCCTGTTCCTGCGCGGACGTGATCTTGAGCTCGTGGTGTAGCTGCACGATGCGCTGATCGACCGATTCGGGCCGCATCGATGTTGCGGCCTTCGCCGCTGCGGGCTTGCTTTGCGTCGCGGTTTGGGCATAAGCCGACGGCGTCATCGTGCCGGCGGCCAGAAATGCCGCTGTAGCCAGCGTCATTGCCAATGGCGCCATTACGCCGCGCGCGTGGACGAAATTCGACATTGTTTTCTCCTCATTTCCGAACTCGTTGAACCTAGCGCCTGACGCCGCGCCACGGCGGCCGGCGGGACGACGGCTAATGTGGCAAACGATGATGGAAGGAACACGGCGTAGTGGTGGAATCTGCAGCGGCGCTGGCCACAAAGTCGTGGCGGGACTGTGTCCCACGAACGCAGACGGCCGGCGCGAGGCCGGCCGTCGCTTATGTTCAGGCTCGGATTGGCCGCTTACCACAGGCCGACGCCAACTGGTCCGACTTGGACGCCGACACCTGGCGCAGGCGCGTAACCGTAGGGGTAGTAGCTCTCGTCATAGGGATAACCGTAGTACGGCGAGTCATAGGCATAACCGCCATAAGCGTAGCCGCTCGGATAATAGGGCGGTGGATAGGCATAATAGCCACGCTGCCACGAAGGCGAGTCGTTGTAAGCTCCGCGCGAGCCGACATAGCCGTCGTAGTAGCCGCCATAGCCCCATGTATGGTCCGAGTAGCCGTTGTGATAACCGTACTGGTTCACGGTTTGGGCCGCTGCCGGTAGGGTTGCCACCGTTCCGAGCGCTAGGACCGCGGCACCGGCCAACCCTAAAGCGCGAATTCGCGTTGATTTATCCATACCAAGCTCCTTTCCGCTGCTCTGCCCCCAGTCGCGGCGCAGGCAGGTCAAGCAGTAAAGGTGGTCCGGTCTGATGGAATTAGCAGGGCGGTGTTGGGGATTTTTCGGGACGGCTGCGGCAGCGAATGGCGAAAATGTGGCCGTCCCGCCCTAACCCAGCCGATATTCGGGCCTGGTCCTCGTATATTGAGCCGGCCCTGGTCTGATAGCTGGCGATCAGGCTGAATTGCGTTACCGGGAATGGTGGCGCGCGATAGAGGGTGTTCGTTGCGATGAAGGCTTGCAGTTTGGCGTCGCCGCCTTTGAGGCGCGCCATCGTGACGTGGGGCTGATAGCGGCGTCCCTCGGGTTCGAGTCCGAGCCGAACCAGCGCGCTTTCGATCTTGTCGCGCAAATGGAACAGGGCGTCATTGCGCTCGACCCCGACCCACAGTTGTCGGTTGCCGAATGTGCCCAGCCCAGCGAGCGCGAGCTCAAATCGCGGTGCCTTGATCCGCGCCAGCGCTTCGTCGATATCGCTCGCCGTCGCTTCGTTCACCTCGCCGATAAAACGCAACGTGACGTGATAATTGCCCGCATCGACCCAGCGTGCCCCCGGCAGTCCGCCGCCCAGCGTCGACAGGCTTAGCTTCAATTCCGGCGGCAGGTCGATCCCGGTAAAAAGCCGCAGCATCGTCAGGGCGCTTTCTTGCGCTCGCTGATCAGCCGAATCACGTCCGGAACCAAATGTCGCGCGATCAACGCTGCGCCGGCGGCGTTGGGATGCAGCAGATCGGCTTGATTGAACGCTGGATCAAGTGCCACGCCGTCGAGCAGAAACGGATAGAGCAGCGCATGGTGCGCCTTTGCCAAGTGCGGAAAAACGGCGTCGAACCGCGTCTGATAATCATGCCCCCAATTCGCCGGAGCCTTCATGCCCAAAATGAGCACCGGAACATGCGCTGTGTCGCACTGCGACAGGATCCGGTCGAGATTGGCATAGGTTACATTGGGATCGACGCCGCGCAGGGCGTCGTTGGCTCCCAGCTCCAAGAGAAGGGCGTCGGGACGACGCCCTAGGGCATCACCGACGCGTGCCAAGCCTCCCGCGCTGGTGTCGCCGGAGACGCTGTCGTCGATAATGTCGACCGACACGCCCGTCGGCAGATCTTGCGCCAGTTGCGCCGGAAACGATTGTTGCGGCGCAAGCCCATAGCCGGCGCCGATACTGTCGCCCAGCACCAGGAGGCGGAAGATTGCGGCATCGGCGCGGCATGGCGCGGCCATGGCAAGGGCGACAGGCAACGACCATTTGATTAGTGTCGTCGTTAGCCCGCCGGTAATCATTCGCCGCGACATGCCAATTCCTAGCGCGATCATCGATCTCGATGCGGTGACGCTCACCCTGCCGGGGCCGGCCGGGCCCGTCAACGTGTTGCGCGGCGTGAATTTGCGCGTCGCGCCGGGGGAGTCGGTCGGGCTGATGGGGCCCTCCGGCGCCGGCAAGACCAGCTTGATGATGATCGTCGCCGGCCTCGAGCGCGCGACCGCGGGCCGCGTCACGGTGGTGGGACAAGATATAGGTCCGCTCGACGAGGATGCTCGTGCGCGCTTCCGTCGCGACCACGTCGGCATTGTATTCCAGGCGTTTCATCTGGTGCCTGCGATGACCGCATTAGAGAACGTGGCCCTCCCGCTTGAGCTGGCGGGCCGCCGCGACGCCGCGCGCGCGGCGCGCGACACGCTCGCCGATGTCGGGCTGGCGCAACGCGCCGACCATTACCCCAGCCAGCTTTCGGGCGGCGAGCAGCAGCGCGTGGCCTTAGCGCGCGCGCTGGCGCCGCGCCCCGAATTGCTGCTCGCAGACGAGCCGACCGGCAATCTCGATACCGAGACCGGCCGGCACGTAATCGATCTTATGTTCCGCCTCGGAGTCGAACGTGGCGCAACCCTGTTGCTTATCACCCACGATATGATGCTCGCACGGCGCTGCGGCCGCATCGTACCGATGGCTGACGGGAGGATATTGTGACCGTGCTGCCGGTCCGTTGGGCTTTCCGCGAATTGCGGGGCGGACTGCGAGGTTTCTGGATCTTTCTGGCCTGCCTTGCGCTTGGCGTCGCCGCGATCGCCGGTGTCGGCTCGGTCGCCGCGTCGGTCGCCGCCGGCCTCAGCGTCAATGCGAAGGCGCTGCTCGGCGGCGATATCGAGCTGCACCTCGTCCACCGCACGGCAACCGGCGCGGAACTTGCTTATATGACGGCGAGCGGCTCCGTGTCCCGCGTCGCGGAAATGCGCGCGATGGCGCGGAGCGACGACGGACAACAGGTGGCGCTGATCGAGTTGCGTGCCGTCGATCATGCATATCCGCTCTATGGAGCGACGACACTTGATCCATCGATGCCGCTGGACGAAGCCCTGTCGGAGCGCGACGGCACATGGGGCGCCGTCGCGGCGCCCGATCTGATCGCGCGGCTCGGGTTGCACCTCGGCGATTCTTTTCGGGTTGGAGACGGTAGCTTCGTTCTACGGGCCGCGCTTACTATGGAGCCCGACGCTTCGGGTGGGAGCTTTGCGCTCGGGCCCCACGTCATGATCGCGTCCGCGGCGCTGTCCACGACGGGTCTGGTCCAGCCGGGCAGCTTGATCGATTACTCCTACCGGCTGAAGCTGGCGCTCGGTATCAAGGATTCCTCCTGGGTATCGACCTTATCCGGCAAATTTCCGGACGCTGGCTGGCGCATCCGCCAACCAGGGCAGGCTGCGCCCAATCTGGCCCGGCTGATCGACCGCGTGGCCTTGTTCCTCACGCTGGTGGGATTGACGGCGCTGCTGGTCGGTGGCGTCGGCATCGCCAACGCGGTGCGCGCCTACCTCGCGACCAAGACGGCGACCGTCGCCGCAATGAAGAGTCTCGGCGCCTCACGTCGTACTGTGTTCGCGACTTACCTGATTCAGATCTTGATTCTGGCCGGCCTCGGCATCGCCATCGGCGTCGTGGTGGGCACGGCAATCCCGCTGGCGGCGTTGCCGTTCGTGCCGGCGGCGCTGGTACCTACCAAGCTCGGAATCTATCCGGCGCCGCTCGCCGTCGCGGCGTTGTTCGGCCTGCTCACGACACTGGCCTTCGCGCTATGGCCGATCGCGTCGGCGTGCGAGACCCAGCCGACGCAGTTGTTCCGTGCCTCGATCGAACCGCCGAACGGCGCGCCGCCCTGGCCTTATCGCATGGCCACAGGCGCCGCCGCGTTGCTGCTCGCTGGTCTCGCCGTCTTTCATGCGGAAAACCGCGACATCGCCTTGTGGTTCATCGCGGGCGCGGCGGGATCGCTGATTCTGTTTCGCATTCTCGCGGCCGTTCTCATGGTGCTGGCGCGACGGATTCATCCGCGCGGCACCGCGCCGCGCCTGGGACTCGGCAATCTCCATCGCCGCGGCGCGCCGACCGGCGCCATCGTCGCCTCGCTTGGCCTCGGTCTTGCCGTGCTAGTCGCGATTGCGCTGATCGAGGCGAATTTCGCACGGTTGCTCGACGACGAACTTCCCGGCCGCGCCCCGAGCTTCTTCTTCATCGATCTGCAGCCTGATCAAAAGGCCGCCTTCGACAAGCTGCTGGCGACGACGCCAGGCGTCGCCGAAAGCGATGCGATGCCAAGCCTGCGCGGGCGCATCGTCAAGCTCAACGGCGTACCGGTCGCGAAGATCAATGTGTCCGACGATGTGCGTTGGACTTTGCAGACCGAGCGCGGCCTTACCTACGCGGCACGCCTCCCACGCGGTTCGCGCATTGTCGCGGGTTCGTGGTGGCCTGCCGACTACCATGGCAGTCCACGGGTTTCGATGGATGCCGGCATCGCCCGCGGTCTTGGCCTGAGACTCGGCGACGATCTTACCGTCGACGTGCTGGGCCACGAGATGACGGCACGACTTACCTCGTTGCGCGCGATCGACTGGGCATCGCTCGGAATCAATTTCGTGATGGTGTTCT
>JASHUX010000421.1 GCA_030039775.1 Alphaproteobacteria bacterium
CTGCCCAACGGCAAGGACACCGCCGTAGCGCCGTCCAAGGGCTGGTTCGAGGTCGCGATGACCATGAACCCCAAGCCGAAGACGGTGGCGCTCTTGGCGGCGGACGCCGAGTACGCGCAGAACGTGATCGGCGGCGCGCGCCGGGTGGTGAAAGAGTTGGGCCTGACGATCGTCTATGACGAAAAGTACAACCCTAAGACCGTCGACTATTTGCCCATCGTTCGCGCGGTCGCGGCCGCCAACGCCGACCTGGTCTATGTCGCGTCGTATCCGGCGGACTCCGTGGGCATCATCAAGGCGGCGCACGAGGTCGGGCTGAAGACCGGCATGTTCGGGGGCGGCACGATCGGCCTCGCTTTCGCGCCGATCAAGGTCGCGCTCGGTCCGCTGCTCAATGGCATCACCTGCTACGACGTGTACGTGCCCGAGCCAACCATGAAGTTCCCGGGCATCGAGGCATTCCTCAAGCGCTACCAGGCGCTCGCAGGCAAGGCCGATCCGCTCGGCTATTACCTGCCGCCGTTCGCCTATGCCGAGTTGCAAGTGTTGGCCGACGCCGTGACAGCGACGAATGGACTCAATCAGGACGCGCTCGGCAAGTACATCCACGCGACGGCGTTCCACACCATCGTCGGCGACGTGAAATTTGCCGACAACGGCGAGTGGGAAAAGTCGCGCGTTCTGTTTATCCAATATCAGGGCATCGACGGTAGCGGCATCGAGCAGTTCAAGCAGGCGGGTAAACAGGTGATCCTGTATCCGTCGGAATTCGTCTCGGGCAAGCTGCAATACCCTTATGTCGCGGTGAAGAAGTAGCCGTGCAAAGTTTTCAGTTGTCAGTTTTCAGTGGTCAGCGAGACTGACAACTGATTACTGACGACTGATAACTTCCTAGGAGACCCCCGATGCCGACCGTTCGGGCGGAACAGCTGCAAACCATCGGCTACGCGTTGTTGCGGAAGGCCGGCGCTTCGATCGATGAAGCGGCGACCGTCGCCAAAGGGTGCGTCAACGCCAATCTCGCCGGCCACGATTCCCACGGCATCATCCTGGTGCCGACCTATATCGAGCGCATCAAGCGTAACCACATCGTCCCCGGCGCGCCGTTCACCGTCGTGAAGGAGTCGGCGACCACGACCGTGATCGACGGCAATTGGGGCTTCGGCTTCGTCGTCAACGAGCGCGCGATGCGCATGACCATCGACAAGGCACGCACCCAGAATGTCGCCGCGACGACCGTGTTCCGCCAAAGTCACATCGGCCGCGTCGCCGCCTATCCGTTGATGGCGGCGGCGGAAGGCATGATCGGCCTCGCCACCGCAGATTCCGGCCGGTCGGCCAAGGCGGTGGCTCCCTTCGGCGGCCGCGAGGCGCGTCTCGGCACTAATCCGATCTCGATCGCGGTGCCGTCCGATCTCGACGCGCCACTTTATCTCGACATGGCGACGTCGGCTGTGGCGCACGGCAAGGTTTCGCTGGCGGCCTCGCGCGGCCAGCAGATTCCGCCCGGCTGGGTGATCGACAAGGACGGGCGTCAGACCACCGATCCGGCCGCGCTGTTGAAGAACGGCGGCGCGTTGCTGCCGCTCGGCGCGACCGAAGGTTACAAAGGCAGCGGTCTCGCGGCCATCGTCGAAATCCTATGCGGCCTGCTGACCGGCCTCGGCTTCGGCGTCGAGCCGACCGGCCGCCACAATGACGGCTGCTTCCTCGCGGTGTTCAAGGTCGAGGCGTTCCGCCCGCTCGCCGAGTTCAAGAAAGAGGTCGCCGACTTTGCGCGCTATTTGAAGGCGACGCCGCCGGCCGTCGGCAGCACCGGCGTTTACTATCCGGGCGAGATCGAGCATATCCGCGAACAAGAACGCCGCCGCGACGGCATCGAGATCGAGGACGCGACCTGGAACAAGTTGCGCGCGCTCGCCGATGGGTATGGAATCGCCGCCGAGTTGGGTATCGGGTGACGGAGCGGCGCATGAACCGCCAGATGGTGATGGTCGGATTTCTGCAGGCGCAGAACTGCACCAATATTCCCGCGTCGTGGCGGCATCCGGAATCGCGCACCGATTTCACGTCGCCCGAATATTATCAAGAGATCGCGCGCGTTCTCGAAGCGGGCAAGTTCCATCTCGCCTTTTTCGACGACCGTCTCGCGATGCCGGACCGCTACGGCAACGATCACGCCCACACCGTCGAGTACGGCATCCGCTGCGTGAAGATGGACCCGATCCCGGTAATGATGGCGATGGCGGCCGTCACCAACCGGCTTGGCCTGGGCGCCACCGGCTCGACGACGTACTTCGAGCCGTTCGACATCGCCCGCACCTTCGCGACTCTCGACCACATGACGCATGGGCGCGCGGCGTGGAACGTCGTGACCTCCGTCAACGATGGCGAAGCGCTCAACATGGGCCGCGCCGAGCATATCGAGCACGATCTGCGCTACGACCGCGCCGAGGAGTTCATGGAAATCGTGCTCGGTCATTGGGATGCGTGGGAGGACGGCTCGCTGATCGTCGACAAAAAGACGGGCCGCTTCGCCGATCCGAAAAAGGTTCATCGCCTTGATTACGAAGGCAAATTCTACCGCTCGCGCGGGCCGTTCACCGTGCCGCGCTCCGAGCAAGGCCACCCCGTCATCATCCAAGCGGGACAGAGCGGCCGCGGCGTACGTTTCGCGGGGCGGTGGGCGGAAGTGGTGTTCTCTTCCGGCGGCAACGCCAAGCGCGCCAAGGAGATCTATGCCGGCTTACGCGACGCGGTCGCGAGCGCGGGCCGCGACCCCGACCGCGTCTCGATCTGCAACGCCATCACCATCGTCGCCGGCCGAAGCAAGGCGGAGGCCGAGGACAAGATGGCGCTGATCAACAAACTGCCGATGCAGATCGACCAGCTCTCGCTGTTGGCGGAAGGCGTCAATTTCGATTTCGCGCAGAAGGACCTGGACGATCCGCTGACCGACGCCGAGCTGTCGAGTTTCAGCGGCATGCTCACCATCCGCGACAGCGTGATCCGCGCCAGCGGCAAGAAGAATCCGTCGACCCGCGACTTCATCGACATCAACCATCGCGGCAAGGTCACCGACGCGGTGGTCGGCGGGCCGAAGGAAGTCGCCGACCAGCTCGAGGAAATGTTCGCCGACCGGCATT
>JASHUX010000422.1 GCA_030039775.1 Alphaproteobacteria bacterium
TCAAACCTTGCAAGATCGGCGCCGGATCGGCGAGCCCAGTCGTCTCAACCAAGATCCGGCGAAACGGCGGTATTTCTCCCTTCTCGCGGCGATACGCGAGATTGTCGAGGGTCTCGAGCAGTTCGCCGCGCACCGTGCAGCAGAGACAGCCGGACGCCATCAGGATGACATCGTCCGAGGCCTTCTCCATTAAGGCGTGATCCAGACCGATTTCGCCGAATTCGTTGACGATGACGGCGGTTTCATCCATCGCGGGATCGCGCAGCACGCGATTGAGCAGCGTGGTCTTGCCGCTCCCCAGAAACCCGGTAAGAACCGACACCGGCAGTCGGTTTTCCAATCCATCCATGTCCGATCCTCGCGCAGAACGCCGCTCAAGCGCAACAATCGCGGGCTTGCCCGGCCCGCCGCTTCACATTAAGAACTATCATAGGATTTGGGAAGCGATGCGCTGTCGCCAACCCAAAGCGATGCCGGGGCGGACAACCGCCCATCGGCGCTGTCTCCATGATCTGATGGGAGGATTTGATGCGAAAGCTATTCGGAATTGCCGTCGCGACGGCTCTTGTGGCCGCGGCCGGCTTCGCGCAAGCCGACGAACCGCCGCTCAAAATTGGCGTGATCATGACCTATTCGGGTCCGTTCGCGACCTACGGCCATCAAGCGGATATCGGCATCCAGGCCTGGGAAAAGGCCCATGGCGACACCATCACCGGCCGCAAGATCGAATTTGTCCGCAAGGACGACACCGGCCTCGCGCCCGACGTCTCCAAGCGCGTCACGCAAGAGCTGGCGGTGCGCGATAAGGTCGACGTCATTTTCGGCGGTTGTTGGTCGCCAAACGCGTTTGCCTCCGCGCCGATCGCCACCCAAGCCAAGATTCCGTTTTTCATCATCGTCGCGGCGACCGACGGCATCCCGGCAAAATCGCCCTATATGGTCCGCGTCAGCCAACCGGTCAGCGCAGCGGTCTACACGATGGGCAAATGGGCTGCCGAACAGGGCTGGAAAACTGGCTATAGCGCCGTTGTCGATTACGTGCTCGGCACCGCCGGCGCCAACGCGTTCAAGGCGGGGCTCGATGCCGGCGGCGGCCAAGTGATCGGTAGTGTCCGCATTCCGGTAAGCAATCCGGACTTCACGCCCTATGTCCAACGCGTCAAGCAAGCGCATCCGCAGGTCGTGCAATTGTTCATGCCGGCGGGCGCCTTGGCGGAAGGGTTCGTCAAGGCCTATCACGATATCGGCTTGGCGAAAGACGGCATCAATATGGTCACCGGTCCGCTGAGCGAAACGCAGCCGACCAACACGCTCGGCGATTATGTCGAAGGCATCTACACCGGCACCAACTGGATCGACAACAACACCAGCCCGGAAAACCAAGCGTTCCTCAAAGCGCTCCATGAGACGCAGGGACCGACCTTCAACCCCGGCTTCGTCGCAATGGATATTTGGGATGCGCTCAACATCACCAAGCAGGTGGTCGAGGAACAGCAGGGCAAGATCGATCCCGACAAGATGATGTCGCTGTTGCGCGGTCACCAGTTCACGAGCCCGCGCGGCCCGATCGCCTTCGATCAAAACGGCGAGATCGTGCAGAACGTGTACCTGCAACAGGCGGTGAAGGTGAACGGCCAGATGGAGATGAAGCTCGTTCAGACCCTGCCGATGGTGAAGGCACCGGCTCTGACGCAATGACAATGCCGACGCGGCCGAGGCGATCGTGCCTCGGCCGTTTCTTTTCCCGACCCGAATAACACCGCCCGTGTTGCCCATCATTCAAGGCATCGTTCAAGTCCTGTTCGACGGCATCGCTTTTGGCATGCTGCTGTTCGTCATGTCCGTCGGATTGTCGATCACCCTCGGTATGATGCATTTCGCCAATCTGGCGCACGGCGTGTTCGCCATGCTCGGCGGTTACGTGACGGTGGTGTTGATGCACAAGGCGGGTGTGCCGTTCCTCGAAACGCTGCCGGCCGCATTCGTCATTGTCGCGATCGTCAGCGTCCCGCTTGAACGCTTCGTCTATCGACGAATGTATTCGGCAAAAGAGCTCGACCAAGTGCTGCTGACGGTCGGCATCATCTACATGGCGATTGCGGCGGCGGCGTATGTTTGGGGGCCGGAGCCCATGGCTTTCGCTCTGCCCGACTATCTCACCCGCTATCGCGACATCGGATCTTTCAGCTTCAGCACCTATGGCGCGCTGTTGTTGGCGATCGGTACCGTCATCACCCTTGTTATCTTCTACGGCTTGGAGCGCACCCGCTTCGGCGCCATGATCCGCGCCGCGGTCGACGATCGCCGTGTCGCGCTCGGCGTCGGCATCAACGTCAACCGCGTTTTCACCATCACGTTCGCCGTCGGCAGCGGCCTCGCCGGATTGGGCGGCGCGCTCGGCATCAACGCGTTGGGTCTCGATCCGAGCTTTCCAATCGAATATCTGGTCTTCTTCCTGATCGTCGTCAGCATCGGCGGCGGCGGCACGGTAAAGGGCGCGCTGGCGGCCGCGCTGCTCCTGGGTCTTTGCGACACCGCCGGCAAATATTATGTGCCGCAGACCGGCGCCTTCATCATCTACGTGGTCATGTTGTTGGTCATGCTATGGCGGCCTAACGGGCTGTTCGGACGGCCATGACCACCGAGGCACAGACCACCAAGGCCATCGCCGATTTCCGTGCCCAGGTGCGCTGGCAATGGTACGAGCCGCTGTTCTGGCTCGGCGCCATCGCCTGGTATTTCCTGTTTCCGACGTATCTGCCGCTCGGCACGCAGATTCTGTGCGCGGCGCTGTTCGCGCTGTCGCTCGACTTGATCCTGGGCTATGGCGGCATCGTCTCGCTTGGTCATACCACGTTCTTTGGGATCGGCGCCTACACCGCCGGCTTGCTCGCCAAGCACGGCTGGGGCGAGCCGATCACGTGCCTCTTGGCGGGCGGCGCGCTGGCCGCAATCGCGGGATGGATTTGCAGTTTCGTCATCGTGCGCGTCCAAGGCGTTGCGCTGCTCCTGGTCACGCTCGGGATCAACCTCGTGCTCTACGAGGCCGCCAACAAGGCCTACACGATCACCGGCGGCGCGGACGGCTTGCAGGGCATCGAGTTTTGGAAATTGTTCGGCGTATTCGATTACGACATCTATGGCCGTGTCTCGTTCGTCTACACATTGGCCGTTGTGTTCGTGCTGTTCTTGGTCGCGCGACGGATCGTTCATTCGCCGTTCGGTCTTGCTCTCAAGGGCATGCGCGAGAATTGGAAACGCATGCCGGCCTTGGGCGCGGCGTTGCGCCGCCACGGCGCGCTGATCTTTGTGCTTTCTGCCGCCATCGCGGGCCTGTCCGGCGCGCTGCTGGCGGAATCGGTTCAGTTCGTGGCACTGGACTCCCTCGGCGTGCAACGCTCCGTCGACGTGTTGACGATGTTGATCGTCGGCGGCACCGGCGTTCTCTACGGCAGCTTCGTCGGCGCGACCGTGTATATGGTGGTGCGCGATCAGCTCGCCGACCTCAACCCGGCCTATTGGTACTTTTGGATCGGCCTCATTCTGGTGGTGATCGTGTTGTTCACTCGAAACGGCCTGGTCGGCGCGTTGTCGGACGCAACCGATTGGCTGAAGCGTCGACGCGGCGGCGGGACGGCCTCGTGACCGCGATCGCGCTGGCCACGCACGGCCTCAACAAGAGCTTCGGCGCGCTCAAGGTCACGCAAGACGTGCGCTTCAAACTCCCGGTCGGCGCGCGTCACGCGTTGATCGGACCGAACGGCGCCGGGAAAACCACGTTCATCAATCTCCTCACCGGCATGCTGCCGCCGGACGCCGGCACGATCGAACTCGACGGCACGGAGATCACGGCGCTGCCGCCGCACGAACGGGTGAAGCGCGGCCTGGCCCGTACCTATCAGATAAACACATTGTTTCCCGATCTCACGCCGCTCGAAGCCGTGACGCTCGTGGCGTGCGAACGACACGGCGTGTCGCGCCAATGGTTTCCGTCGCTCGCCAGTCGCCGGGTCCTGATCGAGGAAGCGTATGCCTTGCTGGCGCAGCTCGGAATCGGTGACCAGGCGCGGCGGCCGACGCGCCATCTGGCCTATGGTCATCAGCGCGTGCTCGAAATTGCGCTGGCGCTTGCGACGCACCCGCATGTGTTGCTCTTGGACGAGCCCGCTGCCGGCGTACCCGCCCAGGAAAGCGGCATTCTCTATGAAGTGATTTCCGGATTGCCGAAGGAGATCGCGGTGCTGTTCATCGAGCACGACATGGACCTCGTCTTCCGCTTCGCCAGCTACATCACGGTGCTGGCCTCCGGCCGTGTCTTGCGCGAAGGGCCGCCGGCGGAAATCGCGGAAGACCCCGAGGTTCGTGCCGTTTATTTGGGCACCGCGGTCCATGGCTGACGCGCTGCTCCACATCGAAAATGTCCGCGCCGGCTACGGCGACGCGGTCGTCATCGACGATATCGGTTTTTCGCTCGGCGAGGGCGAATCGCTTGCGGTGCTGGGTCGGAACGGGATGGGAAAGACGACCCTGATCCTGACTCTCATGGGCCAGACGAATCTCGTCGCCGGCCGGATGAGCATGCGCGGCGTCAGGTTCGAGCGGTCGCCGTCCAACGCGCGCGTCGCGATGGGCCTAGGCTGGGCGCCGCAGGAACGCGGCATCTTCGCGTCGCTGACAGTCGAGGAAAACCTCGCCGTCGCGGCGCGGGCTGGTCACTGGAATGCGGCCCGGACCTTCGAGCTGTTTCCGTCACTGGCGGAACGCCGCCGGAATTTCGGCAATCAACTATCGGGCGGCGAGCAGCAGATGCTCGCAATCGCTCGGGCGCTGATGACCAATCCCGCGCTGCTGCTATTGGACGAACCGCTTGAAGGTCTCGCGCCGATCATCGTGGAAGAAATGACCCGGACCATCCGCAAGCTTGCCGCCGAAGGCGTCGGTTTTATCCTCGTCGAACAGCACACCCAATTGGCGTTGGGGCTAACGCGGCAGGCAATCATTCTCGAACGCGGCAGGATCGTGTTCAAGGGAGCGAGTCAAGAATTGATCGACGATCCTTCGGTGTTGGTTCGGTACGTCGGCTTGCGCGGCGAGCGCGGTCTGGTTCCGGCCGCTCCTCGGTGAAACACGGCACCATTCAGATCACGTAGGCGTGACAAAACCATTTCGCCAAATGCGGATATGGCTATAGAAAGACGGCATAAACGGGGGAGGCAGGTTGAGCGATTTTCTCACGACATGGGCGGCACTGACCTTTAACGGCATCTCGTTCGGGATGATCTTGTTCCTGATCTCGTCCGGGTTGACGGTGACGCTGGGCGTGATGCGGCTCGTCAATTTGTCCCATTGCGGGTTCGCCATGATCGGCGGCTACATCGCGATGGCGGCTGTCGACTACCTTGGCTTCGGCCTGTTGGCATCGGTGCCGGTCGCGATTGTCGGAACCATGATCATCGCGGCCGTGGTCGAACGCACGTTGTTTCAATGGACCTACGGCATCACCCAGCTTGGCCAAATCTTGATGACGTTCGGACTGACGTTGGTGATGGTCGCGCTTTGCAACATCATCTTCGGCCCGTTGCTGCATGCGCTGCCTGTCCCGAACTGGCTTACCGGCAATTTCGATGTCGCGAATGTCATCGTATCGGTGTACCGCGTGTTCCTCGTCATCGTGTCGGGATTAATCGCGCTCGGGATTTGGTACGTGGTCGAGCGTACGGATTTCGGCGCGCGTCTCCGCGCCTCGGTCGACAATCCGCGCATGGCGCGGTGCGCCGGCATCAATGTCCGCCAGATTTTTTCCTTCACGTTCACGGTGGGTTGCGGGCTTGCCGCGGTCGGCGGGGTGCTCGGAACCCAGATGCTGCCCATCGAACCCTACTACGCGCTCGACTATCTGATTCTGACACTGATCGTGGTCGCGACGGGCGGCCTTGGCAGCCTCAAAGGGTCGTTCACCGCGGCGCTCCTGATCGGTGTGCTCGACACGTACGGCCGTTACATCCTTCCCGCCGGCGGCGGCTTCGTGATGTACGCCATCGTGTTGGTGATCCTGCTGATTCGGCCTCAGGGCCTATTCGCGAGGGCATAAGATGACGACCGTCTCCGTCACCAATAGACCGGTCGTCGCGAAGGTCCGCAACGCGTTTGCGGCGCATCGCATCAATTGGATCGACATCGGTATCTGGGTGGTTGCGATCGGCGCCTATTTCGTCGTGCCGACCTACTTGTCGCTTGGCACCACCGTTTTGATCATGATTCTGTTCACCCTGTCGCTCGATCTTGCCGTCGGCTATGGCGGGATCGACACGCTGGGACAGGGCGCGTTTTACGGCGTCGGCGGCTACGCCGCGGCATTTTGGGCACTGAATGTTACGGGCGAGCCGATCTCGGGGCTGATCGTCGGCGGCGGCGTAGCCGGCCTTCTCGCCTTGATCGCGGGCCCGATCGTCCTGCGCACACGCGGCCTGACCTTGATCATGATCACGCTCGCGATCTCGTCGATGCTTGGCGAGTTTGCCGTCACGGCGAAGTCGATTACCGGCGGCGACGACGGATTGACCGGTTATCATATCGAGCCGGTCTTCGGCCTGTTCCATTTCGATATCTATTATCGGACCGCCTATTTTTACGCACTGGGCGTCCTAGCGGCTGCGTTCATCGTGGCGCGTATCGTGGTCAATTCGCCGTTTGGCCTCACCGTCCGCGGCATCCGAGAAAATCCGGTGCGCATGCGGTTGCTCGGAGTGCGCATCCGCAATCGGCTCATCGGGCTGTTCACGCTCTCCGCCGCGATGGCGGGCGTCGCCGGCGGGCTCACGGCGCAGGTCACGGGATTGATCGGCGTCGACACTCTCACCTTCCTCGTGTCGGGCAACGCGCTGATCAGCTTGATTCTCGGCGGCTTCGGACGGCTTTACGGCGCGTTCCTCGGGGCCGCGTTGTTTTACATCTTCTCGGACCGCGCCGCGGCGATCAATCCGTTCCACTGGCTGCTGGCCTTGGGCATTCTGCTGATTCTAGCGGTGCGGTTCATGCCAAACGGCCTCATGGGATTGGCCGACCAGCTCCGGCGGAAAGAGGATCCGCTGGACCGGAGCGGTCCATGAGCGAGGCCGGCAACACGCAGCCGGCGCTGGAGGTCAGCGGGCTGTGTAAAAACTTCGGTGCGCTTCCGGTCACGCAGAACATCGACCTGACGCTCTATCCGGGGGCGCGCCACGCGCTGATCGGCCCCAACGGCGCGGGCAAAACCACGCTCGTCAACCAGATCACAGGCGTCCTGAAACCGGATGCCGGCGCGATCCGGCTTTTCGGCACCGATATCACGCATGCGACTCCGGAGCGCCGCGTCGCGCTCGGCGTCGTGCGGACGTTCCAAATCATCTCGTTGTTTCTCCGCCTCACGGTTGCCGAAAATGTCGGTCTCGCGGTGGCGGCGGCGCGCTCGATCGACGCAAAGCCGTGGGGCTCGCTGCGCGACGACGACCGCGTCGTCGAGGGCGTTCGCGAGTTGCTCGAACGGCTCGATCTGCTGAGCGTGGCGGAACGTCAGCTCAGCGAGCTCGGTTATGGGCAACGTCGGCTCGTCGAGATCGCGTTGGCGCTCGCCCTTAAACCAAAGGTATTGCTGCTGGACGAACCGGCCGCCGGCGTCTCGTCGCGCGATCTCGGCATGTTGTTGGAAATTTTGACCCGCTTGCCGAGCGACATCGCGATTCTGGTGATCGAGCACGATATGAGCCTCGTTTTCCGTTTCGCGCATCGAATTTCGGTGCTCGTGGGCGGCGCACTGTTGGTCGAGGGGTCTGTCGACGAGGTCCGCGCCAACCAGCAGGTGCGGGACGTCTATCTGGGGCGGCGCGCCCATGTCTGATCTCCTCGCCGTGGAAAACGTAACGGCGGGCTATGCCGGCAACGTGGTGCTGGAACAAGTCTCGCTGTCATTGGCGCCCAACGCGACGATCGCGCTTTTGGGAAGGAACGGGGTCGGCAAGACTACGCTCCTCGCCACGATCATGGGACTGACGCGGATCGAGGCCGGACAGATAACGTTCAACGGCGCCAACCTCGCATCCGTGCCGACCCATCGCCGCGCCGAGCTCGGCATCGGCTACGTGCCGCAAGAGCGCGAGATTTTTGCCTCGTTGACGGTCCACGAAAATCTCAAAGTCGCGACCCGCAGCGGCGAATGGACGATCGACCGAATCTACCAACTGTTCCCGCCGCTCGATAAGCGGCGCGGAAATTTCGGCAACCAACTGTCCGGCGGCGAACAGCAAATGCTGGCGGTCGGGCGGGCGTTGGTGAGCAACCCCAAAGTGCTGCTCCTCGACGAACCATTCGAAGGCTTGGCGCCCGTCATCGTCGATCAAATGGTCGACGCGCTGGAAAGCATCCGGCGCTCATCGCAACTCGCGATGATCCTGGTCGAGCATCACGCTGAAATGGCGTTGGAATTCGCGGAAAAGGCGGTGATCCTCGACCGCGGACAGGTCGTGTGGAACGGCCATTGCGCCGAATTGCGGGACGATCCCGACAAGCTCGGCAACCTCATCGGCCTCGAGGAAGAAGCCGAGCGCTAGTCCAGCTATTCGTAGCGGTGGAGATGCGGGAACGCGCTGAGCGCGGTCGGTAACGTATAAGGCTGGGCCGGCGCCAGAACGCTGCGGTCGACCTGCGACAGCTTGGTCAATCCCATCAACATCATGTCCTTGGTGATCTCCTCCTCGATCAGGTCGAGGAGCCGCATCGTTCCGGCCTCACCAGCGGCAGCCAGCGCCCAGGCTTGCAGCTTGCCCATGCCGACCGCCTTGGCGCCGAGCGCTACGGCCTTCAACACATCGGTGCCGCGCACGAAGCCGCCATCGACCATCACCTCGGCATGACCGTTCACCGCCGCGACGACCTCCGGCAGGATTTCCAACGTTCCCTGGCCATGATCGAGCTGCCGGCCGCCATGGTTGGAGACATAGACGACGGCGACGCCGTGCTCGACGGCGATCTTCGCGTCCTCGGCCGTGCCGATGCCCTTGATGATCACCGGCAGATCGAATTTGCGGCGCACCCGTTCGATATCCTTCCAACTGAACTGTTCCTGGTGCTCGCGGCCGGTGTTTTCCATCACCCCGGTGCGTCCGCCGGTAATGAGCGGCGTGCCTTGAAAGAAGCGGTTGAGTTGGTTGCGCTCCCGCCGGCTATAGGCGTCGGTGTCCACGGTAAAGCAAATGGCCTTGCAGCCGGCCTTGACCGCGCGCTCGACATAGGCGTCGACCCAATTGGCGTCGCCGCGGATATAAAGCTGTAGCACCAACCGGCCGTTGGCTTCGGCCGCCGCCAGCTCGAGATCGGGTTCCGTCACCGAGCTGATGAACGTCATGGTGCCGAACTGGCCGGCAGCGCGCACCGGCCCCAAGGCGCCGAGCGGGTCGAGCATGGTCATGCCGCCGACCGGCGCGAAAATCACCGGGATGCGCAGCTTGATCCCCAACAGGCTCGACGACGGCTCAACGGAGGACTGCAACACGTTGCGCAGGACGCGCGGCCGCAGCGCCCAGACGTCGAGGGCAAGACGATTGCGCGCGAGCGTCGCCTCGGTCTCACTGCCGCCCGCGACAAAGTCCCACGAATGAGGGTGCAGCTTGCGGCGCGCCTCGGCCACCATTTCGGTGGTGGTGAGGAAGCGCCGCGCGACCTCGTCGATCTGCTGCTGGGTCGGGGCGGGCGGCCGGTTACTCAACGTATCTGCCATGCGCACGCATTCTCGTCAGCTTTTCGCCGGATGCAACTCGTGCCACTGGTCTTTGACCGCCGGAACGGTCTCGAAGGTCTTGTTGTAGAGCATGCCGTCTTCCTTCACGACTCGGCGAATATAGATATTGCGGATCGCGTCGCGCGTTTTCGGGTCGATCGTGATGGGCCCAGTCGGGCTCTGCCACGAATAGCCTTTGATCGCGGCGATGGCCTTGTCGCCGTCCCGCTCACCGTCGGTCGCTTTCAGCATGTGGAAAATGATTTCCATGCCGTCGTACCCGAACGTCGTGATGTACTTCGTCAAGACCTGCGGATCGGCCGCCTTCAGACCGTCGATGAACTTCTTGTTCGTTGGATTGTCGAGGTAAGGGTCGTAGTACCACGCGGTCACGATGCCGATCGCGGCGTCGCCGATCACCGGCAGGTAATTCGGCGAAGTCTCGGCCGTGCCATAATTCGGCGTCGTCTTGGATAGACCGGAATCGACGTAGCCGTGGACGTAACCAAGCACCATCGGCCCGCCCGGCAGGAACGGATAGAGGCAGTCGGGTTTGAAGTCCTTCACCTTCTGCATGACCGCGGAGAAGTCGATCGTGCCGATCGGCACTTTGATCACGTCAACCTGTCCGCCGCCCGCGCCCTTGAAGCCGTAGGTGAACGCGGCGATCGAATCCGCGCCTGGCGCGTAGTCGGTGATGACCAAGGTCGCATGTTTGCAATCGTGCTTCGCCGCATATTGCGCGATCGGCACGGTGGGCTGCCAGTTGGTGTTGCCGATACGGACGATGTAGGGCGATTTATCGGTGATGAACGAGGTCGCGCCGTTGAACACGACATAGGGCACCTTCGCCTCGCTGACCAGATCGGCGACCGCAAGCGCTTCCGGCGTGAACTCGCCGCCGCCGGCGATGGCGACGTTGTCGCGGGTGATGAATTCCTGGACGATCTGTTTGGTACGTGCGACGTCCGTGCCGGGCGCGTCGCGCAAGATCAGGTCGACCTTCGGATTGCCGTCGCGGCCGTTATGCTCCTGCATATAGAGATCGATTTCGCGTTTATAGGACTGCCCCCATTGCGCGTAGGCGCCCGAAAAAGCCGCCACCAGGCCGACACGGTATTTCTGGGCGTGCGCCGCCGGAGATGCCACTACCGCAGCCCCAAGCGACAGAAGGGCGACCATGCGCATAAATTTCATTGTTACCTCCGAGGAATATGTGACGGCGCCGGCGACCCCTCGTGAGGTCGCCGGCTGCAGGTCGATCGTCAGCTGGTTGGGTGCAGCTCGTGATATTGATCGTGCACGTTGGGAAAGGTCAGGAATTCTTTGTTGTAGAGAACGCCGTTCTTATCCTTCACGACCTTGCGGATGTAGATGTTCTGAACGATGTCGCGGTACTTCGGGTCGATCGAGATCGGTCCTCGCGGACTCGTCCAGTGATAGCCTTTCGCGGCGGCCATCAACGTGTCGCCGGTACGATTGCCCTCGGTCGCCTTCAGCATGTGATAGATCAGCGCCATGCCGTCATAGGCGACGGCCGGCACGAATTTGCGCCGGATATTGGGATCGTTCTTCGCCAAGGCCGCGATGAACGCATGGTTCGTCGGGTTGTTCAGATAGGTGCTGTAAAACGCCGACGAAATCACGCCCAGCGCGGCGTCGCCGATGGCGTCGAGATTCTGCTCGGCGACCGCGCCCGCGTCGTAGAAGGTGATGCCCTGTTTCGGAAAGCCTTGCTCGGCGTATTGCTTGATGAAGCCGAGCGACATCGGCCCGCCGGGCATGAACGGAAACACGCACTGCGGCTTCGAATCCTTGATGCGTTGCAGGTATGAGGAAAAATCGGTGGTGCCGAGCGGCACTTTGATGATGGCCGCGATCTTGCCGCCGTGCTTTTCGAAGCCGTACGAAAAAGCGGCGATCGTATCGGCGCCCGGCGCGTAATCGGCGACGATCATCGTCACCAACTTGCAGCCATGCTCCGCCGCGTATTCGGCGATCGGCACATCGGGCTGCCACGTCGTGAAGCCGACACGAATCAGATAGGGCGACTTGTCGACAATGATCGAGGTCGAGCCGTTGAAGACGATGTACGGGACTTTCGCCTCGGTGACGAGCGGCGCAACCGCCAGAGCTTCTGGCGTGAATTCGCCGCCGGCGACGATCACGGCGCCGTCGCGCGTGACGAATTCCTGAACGACCTGTTTCGTGCGCGCGACATCGGACGCGCCGGGCGCGTCGCGCATGATCAAATTGAGCTTGGGATTTCCGTTCTTGCCGTCCCACTCCGACATGGCGAGATCGATCTCGCGCTTGTACGCGGTGCCCCACTCGGCGTAGGCGCCGGAGAACGCCGCGACGATTCCCACCGTCGGGTGGTCCTGCGCATCGGCCGGGCGGTTCACCAGATTCACGCTGAGCGCGACGGCCGCGGCGCCGACCAGTAACGTTCGTATCGTCATACCCTATACCCTCTCCTTGAAGTTCGCCGTGCTTCGCTCCCGTCCGCGCGGCGGCCCCGGTTTTCCCGGGGCTCGCCGAATATGCGCAGCATTGTCAGCTGGATGGATGCAGTTCGTGCCACTGATCGTGGACGGCGGGGAACGTCTGGAACTCTTTGTTGAAGCTCACGCCGTTTTCCTTGACGCACTTCCGCACGTAGATGTTCTGCACGATGTCGCGGGTCTTGGGATCGATGAAGACCGGTCCGCGCGGGCTCATCCAGTGATAGCCCTTGATGGCGGCGATCGCCTTGTCGCCGTCGCGCACGCCGTTCGTCGCCCGCAGCATCTTGTAGATTACTTCCATGCCGTCATAAGCGTCGACCGGCACGAACTCGCGCCGGATGTTCGGCGTCTTCTTCGCCAATGCCTCGATGAACGCGTTGTTCATCGGATTGTTGAGATAGGTGCTGTAGGGCGCGGTCGAGATGATGCCGAGCGCGGCGTCGCCCATCGCGTCGAGTTGGTTCTCGGCCGTGATGCCGCCGGCGTCGTATAGAACAATGCCTTGGTTGCGGAATCCCAGGTTCGAAAAATCCTTCGCGAAGGTGAGCGACATCGGCCCACCCGGCATAAACGGAATGACGCAATCGGGCTTCGAATCTCTGAGGCGCTGCCAATAAGCCGAAAAATCCGTGGTCCCGAGCGGTACCAGGATGACATCGCCGATCTTGGCGGCACCGTTGCTCGCCTTCTTAAAGCCGTAGGTAAGGGCGTCGACCGTGTCCTTCCCGGGCGCGTAGTTGGCGGCGACCACGGTCGCATTCTTGCAGCCGTGCGCGACCGCGTATTCCGCCAGGGGCACGTTCGGCTGCCAGATGGTGAACCCGACCAGCACGAGATAAGGCGACTTGTCGACGATGAACGAGGTCGCGCCGTTGAAGATGACGTACGGAATCTTCGCTTCGGTGACGAGGGGCGCCACCGCCAGCGCTTCCGGCGTGAACTCGCCGCCGCCGACGACCGCGGCGCCGTCGCGGGTGATGAATTCCTGAACGACCTGTTTGGTGCGGCCGTAATCGGTGCCCGGCGTATCCCGCAGGATCAAGTTGATCTTGGGATTGCCGTCCTTGCCGTCGTGCTGAAACATGTAAAGATCGATTTCGCGCTTATACGCCTCGCCCCACATGGCGTAGGCGCCCGAGAATGCGGCGACGAGGCCGACCGTCGGATGATCGTCGGCCTTGCTCGGCTGGGCCGTGAAGCCGACGCACAGCGCGACGGCGGCAACGCCCGCTAGGAAATTACGAATCATCGATACCTCCCGATGGCGCCGCGTTTGTCTAATTGGACCGGCACCGTTGGCATTTCCATAGCATCATTGCCAACGCGGGGGCAATCGCCCGGACATGAACGCGGCTTGCCACGTCGCGCCTCGAATGAGACGATGGAACGCAACAGTGGGAGGGCAGCGCGATGCATCTGATTTTCGTGAAGTTCCGTGTCAAGGCGGAGCATGTGTCCGAGTTCAAGACCGAGATCGCGCGCCATATCGCCTATACACGCCAGCACGAACCCGGCTGCGCGCAGTTCGACATCGCGACCGACAAGGAAGACCCGCAAACCTTCTATCTCGTCGAGATGTATCGCGACGACAAGGCGCTCGCCGATCATCGCGCATCGCCGTCCCTACCGATTTTCCGGCCCAAAATCGAGCAATGGGCCGAAACGCGCGAGGCGAAGATGGGCAATGTCTGGACCGAC
>JASHUX010000009.1 GCA_030039775.1 Alphaproteobacteria bacterium
GCGACAATCTTTATACGTCGTCGGTTATCGCCTTCCATCCGAAGGACGGCAAGATCGTCTGGCACTATCAGTTCTCGCCGCATGAAGGCATGGACTTCGACGGCGTCAACGAAATGGTGCTGACGACCCTCAAGGTCGAGGGCAAGCCGACCAAGGTGCTGCTGCACGCCGATCGTAATTCGTTCTTCTATGTCATCGACCGCACCAATGGCCATTTGATCCAGGCTTTTCCCTTCGCCAAGCAGAACTGGGCGGAGAAGATCGACCTGAAGACCGGCCGTCCGGTGCTGACGGAGGCGGCGAAGGACTATTATTTCAATGGCAAGCCGGAAGCGTTGTGGCCGTTCTTCTACGGCGGCAAGAACTGGAGCCCGATGTCGTATGACCACAAGACGGGTCTGGTTTACATCAACACGCTGAACTACGGCTTCAAGGCGGCGCAGAAGAAGCAGGCCTATCACGCCGGCGACTTCTATTTCGGGGCCGACTTCCTTGGTCCCGTGGACGCGCCGGACACGACCGGGGGCTTCCTGAAGGCGATCGAGCCGTTGACCGGCAAGGTCCGCTGGTCACAGCCTTCCTTCATCCCGCGCTATGCCGGTGTGTTGACCACGGGTGGCGGGCTGGCGATCACCGGTTCGCTGACGGGCGACGTTCAGATCTACGACGCCGCCAACGGTAAGCCGCTGTGGACGTTCCACACCGGATCGGGCGTGGAAGGCCAACCGCTGAGCTATGAGATGGACGGCAAGCAGTACATCGCCGTCACCAGCGGCAATGGCGGCGTGCTCACCGCGGTGGTGAACGATCCGCGTCTCGCCAACGTGCCGCGCGCCGGCACGCTGTGGGTGTTCGGTCTCTTCGGCTCGCATCCGCAGGCGATGGAAGACATGAAGAAATCCGGTAAGATGTAAACACCGGACAATCGCAATGCCGGGCCGCCCCGCTTGGGCGGCCCGCTTTTTTGGTGGAGAGACATGAGCGCGCGCTTTGTTGTTGCCATTATCGGATTGCTGGTCGCCGTTGCGTTTGTCCCGACATCGCGCGCCGACGATGCCAAGCCTGCGGCGCCGGCCTCCAACATTCCCAATGCCGATTTGATTCCGCCCGATCTCGGGGCGAACGGCCCGACATCGCAGCCGTCGGGCAAGGAATGGCCGAAACCGTCAGAGGCGCAGTTCGACGAAGGCAAGCGCATTTTTCAGAACCGCTGCGCGCGGTGCCATGGCTGGAACATGGTCAATCTCGGCTCGATCGCGTTCGACTTACGTCAATTCCCGCATGACGATGCGGTGCGTTTTTTCCATGACGTGCGTTACGGGAAAAAAGCGATGCCGTCTTGGAAAGAGATTCTAACGACCGAGGACATCGCGAACATCTGGGCCTATGTCCGCACGGGAGGAAAGATGTGATGCGCCTCAGCGTCGCCGTGCTCGCTACCGCGGTTGCGCTTGTCGGCGCCGCGCGCGCCCATGCGGCCGATACCCTCACAGTCTGCCTTGAAAGCGACACGCCGCCGTTTTCGGTTCACGATGGCAAGAAGGCGACTGGGTTCGATGTCGCCGTGTCGACGGCGGTAGCCCAGCGTCTCGGCAGCGAGCTGAAGATTCAGTGGTTCGAAATCGGCAAATCGCCCGACGAGGACGATCCCGATCCCGCGCGCGCCGAGAACGCGATGCTCAATATCGGCAAATGCCAATTGGTCGGTGGCTTCCCGCTGATCGCGAACGATCTTGCGCCGCCCGAAGATAAGTCGCGCCTGCCGGATTTTCCGGGCGAGACGCGCGACCAGCGCAAGGAATGGGTGCCGATCGGGAAAATGATCGCGAGCCGGCCCTACAACTATTTTGCTTTCACGGTGCTGCTCGGCCCGAAAGCGGGCGGCCGCAAGATCGCGTCGCTCGATGACCTGGAGGGTCTGCGCATCGCCTCCGAGGACGGCACCCTCGCCGATGCCATGCTGATGTGGTACGGCCATCGCCGTTATTTCCGGCAGATCACGCACTACACGCCGGCGAAGACCATCGAGCACGGCGGCGGGTTGCTGGAACATCTCGATCGCGGCGATTTCGACGCCACGATGGTGGCGTTGCGGCGTTACGACGCGTACCGGGCCGAGCATCCCGACACGAAAATCGTCCCGACCGGCTATTACTATCATCTTGGCTTCAATATCGGTTTCGTCGCAAAGGCCAGCGATGCGGCCTTGGTCGACCGGGTCGACGGCGTGCTGGCCGAGCTCGCGGCGAAGAACGAATTCGTCACGATGGCCAAAGCGGCCGGGATGACCTACGTCGCGCCGCGCACGCCCGCGATCACCGGCGGCGTGACTCTGGGCGCGCTCAGTGGCGGCGACGAGAAGTAAAGGAGCTCAGTCCCCCAGCTCGCGGTTCATCACGGCGAAGCGCACCAACTCGGCGGTGCGCTTGACGCCAAGCTTGGTTTTGATCTGTCCGCAGTTGTTGGCCACGGTTTTGTAACCGATGCCGAGCGCATCGGCGATCTGCTGAATGCTCCGGCCCTCGCCTAAAAGCCGCAGGATTTCGAGGTCACGGCGCGACAAATCCTTCAGCGGGTGTGCCATTGCGTGCGAATTCCATAGCGCCAATTGCTGCGCCAGGTCGGGTCCGACGTAGTTCTGGCCTTTGCCGAGCCGCCCCACGGCTTCGAGGATTTGCGTCGGCGGCGCGTTCTTGCTGACATAACCGTCGGCGCCGGCTTCGAGCGCGCGCATTGCGAAAATCGGATCGTCGTGCATGCTCAAGACCAGGATGCGCGGCCGCGGCCGTTCGCGGACCAACCGCGCGATGATGTCGAAGCCGCCCATGCCCGGCAGATTGAGATCGAGAATCACCAGGTCGGGCGGCGTCGCGCGCGCGGCGGTCAAGGCTTCCCTGCCCGAGGCGGCTTCGGCGATCTCCATATCCGGCTCCGTTGCCAGCAAGCGCCGAACGCCGGCGCGAACGATAGGGTGGTCGTCGACGATCAGTATTTTCATGCGAGTGAGGCTTCGGCGTCGCTGCGCACCCGTGGCAACGGCAATGTCGCGGTCACGGTGAGCCCGCGGCCCTCGCGGTTGTCGATGGCGAAGTGCCCGCCCAGCGCCTTGACCCGCTCGCTCATTCCGAGCAGCCCGTAGCCTGGTGCGGCATCCCGGTCGATGCCGCCGCCATCGTCCTCGACCCGCACCACGATCATGTCGTCGCCAGCGCGGCGCGCCACGACGACGGCGACGCGGGTCGGCTGGCCGTGGCGGACCGAATTGCTCAATCCTTCCTGGACCAGGCGGTAGATGACCAGGTCGACCGCCTCGCCGAAACCATCGATGTCGTCGCCGATATCGACGCTATAGCCGATTTCCGGATTGCGCCGCCGCCAGAACGCGATGAGACCGTCGATGGCGGCAACAAGGCCGAATTCTTCCAAGCCGATCGGCCGCAGCCGGCCCAGCATATCGCGCACTTGGCGCTGCATATGTCCGACCGCGTCGCCGATCGAACGCAAATGCGCGGCAATCTCGCCGGTGCGGCCGTGCTCGACCGCGCGGCCGATATTCGCGGCGTCCACATTGATGCCGAACAGGAACGGCCCGACCTCGTCGTGGAGATCGCGTGCGATATCGCCGCGCTCCTGCTCCTGGAGCGTCAGAAGCTCGCCGGTGAGCCGACGATTCTGGTCCGCCATCATGCCGAGCTCGCCCGACATACGATTGAAGCTGTCGCGCAGCCGCGACAATTCGGGCGGCAGCGGGCCTTCGATGCGCGTGCCGTATTCGCCGCGCCCCACAGCGGCGAGAGCCGCGTTGAGCCGGCCGAGCGGTCGCAGCGCATGGCCGACAAAGAAAAAGATCAACACGATGGTGGCGAACGAGAACAAGGCCATCGTCAGAAGCGATTCGCCGAACTCATCCCAATTTTCGAGGACTTCATTGTGCGGCACCGTCTCCACCAGGATTGTGCCGCGGGTTTGACCGTCGATGACGACGAGAATACGCGCTGCTTCGGATTTGACTCCGATCGCACGCTCGAACCAATGGGGCACCGAGCCGACCGGCGGCGATTCGACGCTCGGCCGCGCCACGATCGCGTCGCCTGTCAGGGATACGCGCAAATGCCGATTGCCGGCGAACGACGCGACCAGTCGGTCGATATCGCGGCGCCAGTCGGGCGAGCCGTTGGCGCTGGCGATGCCGCTGCCGATGGTCTGTCGCGCCACGGTAAGCGCCGAATTCAACTCGGTCGCGACCGAGTGCCGGGCATTGAGCCAGGCAAGCGTCCCGCCCAGCGTCAAACTCAACGCCAGCGCCAGAGTTACTAAGAGAATAAGACGGATGCGCAACGACATGGCCGGATCATAGCATTTTGGCCGACCATCCGATCCAGTCCCCTTGTTAAATCGGGAATATTTCCCGGCACATTCGGGAAGTCTTGCTCTGGCTATCGGGCGCAGCGCTACCTCTAATAGGTTCATTCGACCGACGATAAAAATGAATGTCGGGGGAGCCGTGATCGGGTTCAAACGCGCGTGTCTGGCCGCTTGTGCTGCTTTCTTCGCTGCCGCCGGAGCCTATGCGCAATCGCCGACGCCCGACAATTCTGCGGCTCCCCCGCTTTTTTTGCCCAGCATGACCATTATCGGCAACTCGCCGCTGCCGGGCAGCGGCGTCGATATCGACCAGGTGCCGGCCAACGTCCAAACGTTAAGCGCCGGCGCGCTCTACCGCGACGGCCAAGACGACCTGTTGCCGAACGCCGCCGCGCGCAATCTGTCGAGCGTCAATCTCAACAGCGAACAAGGCACCACGTACCAGTCGGACTTCGTCTATCGCGGCTTCGAGGCGTCGCCGATCTCCGGCGTGCCGCAAGGGCTCGCGGTCTATCAGAACGGCGTGCGCATCAACGAAGCGTTCGGCGACATCGTCAACTGGGAGCTGACTCCACAATTCGCCGTGAACCAGATGACGATCCAGAGCAACAATCCG
>JASHUX010000423.1 GCA_030039775.1 Alphaproteobacteria bacterium
TGGAAACCCATAAGGAAGTGCCGCAAATTCTTGCCGCCACCGAGGGCCTGGCGGTCATCCTGCATTCGCTGCGGCGCGAGACCTATCGCGCCAACGAGTTCAAAGTGTGGGACACGATTTTCGAGCCGTCCATTAAACAGATGTACCAATTGTTCGCGATGACGCTGTCCGCGTGGATGAGCGCCGATCTGGACCGCACCACCATGGCGCGCGATGCTGAGACCGTCGTGTCGACGCGCAATCTCGAATTTCAGACGCTGCCATTTCTCTATAGCCCGGTGGAGGATCGCCAGACCGTCGTTTGGGCGGGCTCGCGCCGGCTCGCCGACGCCATCGATCCGGCGCGGCGCGACGACGTGATGGCCTCCGCGCAGAAGCTTTATGCGCGCTTCGTCGAATTCGCCCTGCCCGAGCAGGTCGCGAACCTGTCGCGTATCCTCTACGGCCGGCGCACCGCCGCGGCGTAGTTCATCCGCCTCAATCCCCCGCTTGTGCCGCGAGGGCGGGCCGCGTGGGCGCCCCGGCATTGAGCAATCGCCGCGGCACGAAGAACACCAACCCCGATCCGACCGCCAAAATCACGCCCATCATCGCCATCGCCGGGCCGAAGGTGCCGGTAGTATCGCGGATGATGCCCATGATCAGCGGGCTGACCGCCGCGCCGCCGATGCCGACCGTGTTGAGGAACGCGATCCCCGCGGGATGCGCCGACCGCGGCAACACCGCCGCCGGCATGGTGAACACGATCGGCCACGCAGCAATGGTCGTCACCGACGCCACCACCAGCGCCGTCAACCGCACTTGCGGCAAGGGCGACACCGCCGCGATCTCCCACGCCACCGCGCCCAAGAGCACCGCGCCGACGCTGTGCCAGAATTTTTCCTTCCGCCGGTCGGAATGGACGCACCAGAACGGAATCGCCGCGATGGTGAAGAGCGACGGAATCGCCGAGATCAGGCCGATCTGCCAATAGGGCGTGTGCGGCGGCACGATGTCGCGCACGATCTGCGGCATCCAGCCGCCGAGCGCGCTGTAATTCGCCACCATACAGCCGAAGCAGAACGACAGAATCAGCATGTCCTTGCTGAGCACCAGCGTGAGGATCGACGGCCGCTCGCCCGCCGTCGCGACCATTGTCTCGCGTTCCTCGGCGTCGCGCTTCAACGCCGCCTCGAGCGTGGCGCGTTCGTCGGCACTGAGCCATTTCGCCTCCGACGGCCGCGACGTCAGATAGAACCAACAGATGACGCCGAGAATCACCGCCGGAACGCCTTCGATGATGAAGAGCCAGCGCCAGCCGGCAAGGCCAAGAAATCCGGTCATGCCGAGGATCAGTCCGCCAACCGTCGTGCCGAGCACGCCGGCGACCGGCTGCGAGATCATAAAGCCCGACTGCGCGCTGGCGCGATAGAATTGCGGGTACCACAGCGTGACGAAAAGCACGAGGCCGGGCGCGAAGCCGGCCTCGGCGATCGCAACGATGGTGCGGAACGCGATCAGGCTGGTCGGTCCCCAAGCCAGCGCCACCGCCATCGTGGCAAGGCCCCACGTCACCATGATGCGCGCGAACCAGCGCCGCGCGCCGACCTTCGCCAGGACCATGTTGCTGGGGATTTCGCAAATCGCGTAGGCGATCGAGAAAATCGTCAGCGACAGTCCAAAGATCGAGGCCGAGATGCCGAGATCGTGGTTCATCGACAGCGCTGCGATGCCGACATTGCCGCGGTCGATGTAGTTGATCACGAACAGCAGGAACAGAAACCAGACGAACCGCCGCGACACCTTGCGGAGCACGCGATCCAGCTTGGATCGTTCTTCCGACGATTGTTCGATCACCGACATGCGTTTTCTCCCGTCCCTCACCCTACCTCACCAACCCTAGGGCGGAGAGGGAAAATACTCATGCCAGTGCCGCGAGGATGAGATCGGGGGCGTCGCTGAACACGCTGGTGACGCCCCACGCGAATAGTTCAAGCGCGCGGCGCGGCTCGTTCACGGTGTAGGCCGCGAGCAGATAGCCGGCGCCGCGCACGCCTTCCACGGCGTCGGGGTGGAGATGGCGTTGGTCGCACGCGATCACGGCCGCGCCGAGACCCGACGCGACGTCGGGCCAATCCGGCGTCAGCCGCTCAGTCAGCATGCCGCGCGGAATGGTCGGCGCAAGGCGGGCAAAGATTTCGAGCGATGGCCACGAAAAGCTGCTGACCAGAAGGGGCCCGGCGTGACGGTGCACCGCTTTGGCGACCGCCGCGGCGAGCGCCTCTTCCCTGCCCTCGTCCGCTTTCATCTCCACGTTGCCGCCGAGCCCGAGCAGCCGCAGCTCGGCAAGCGCACTATCGAGCGTCGGGATCGGCTCGCCGCCGGCGTCGCGTTTCAGCAATTCGGCCAGCGGCGTTTTGCCCACCGTGCCGCTGCCGTCGGTGGTTCGGTCGAGCGTCGCGTCGTGGATCACCACGAGTTGATCGTCGCCGCTGAGCCGAACATCGAACTCCACCCAGGTGCAGCCGAGCGCGGCCGCCTTGCGGAAACCGGCGAGCGTATTTTCCGGCGCGCGCGCCGCCGCGCCGCGATGGCCGATCACCCGTGGTATGATAAGAGAGTGCTTCGTCACCATCGGGAGGGTTCGGTGCCTATTGCCAAGGCCAACGGTATCGAGATCGCGTACGATGAATTCGGCGCCAAATCGGCGCCGGTCATTCTATTGATCATGGGCTTGGGCGCGCAACTGACGCGCTGGTCGGAGAATTTCTGCAACCGCCTTGCCGGCGGCGGATTCCGCGTGGTGCGCTACGACAATCGCGATGTCGGGCTTTCGACAAAGTTCGAAGGGGCGGGCGTGCCCAATGTCGGCGAGGCGTTCCAGCGCGCGCAGAAAGGCCAGCCGGTCGACGCGCCTTATACGCTCGAGGACATGGCGAACGATGGTGTTGGCTTGCTCGATGCGCTGGGCATCGCCAAGGCGCATATCGTCGGCGCATCGATGGGCGGCATGATCGCGCAAGTGTTCGCCGCGGGCCACGCGGACCGGACGCGGAGCCTGATCTCGATCATGTCGACGTCGGGACGGCCCGGCCTGCCGCCTGGCACGCCGGCAGCGATGGGCGCGCTGCTGTCGGCGCCGCCGGCGCAGGATCGCGACAGCATCATCGCGCACAGCGTCAAGAACCGGGGCATTGTCGGCAGCCCGAAATTTCCCGAGGACGAAGCAACGCTCCGGCAACAGGTCGCCGCCGACTATGACCGATCCTACTATCCGCCAGGCGTGTCGCGGCAGCTTGCGGCGGTATTGAAGAACGGCAGCCGGGTCGCACTGTTGGAGAAAATTCACGTCCCTTCGCTGGTTATCCATGGCGCGGACGATCCGCTGGTGCCGGTCGACGGCGGCAAGGACACCGCCGCGACGATTCCGGGCTGCGAGCTCCTGATCGTGCCCGGCATGGGCCATGCGATCGAGCCGGCGCTGGTGCCGACCGTCGCCGATGCGATCATCGCGTTTTGCCGGAGGGTCGGTGCATGAGAGTCTTATTCTTCACGCTGTTCGCCTTGTTGCTGGCGGCAATGCCTGCGGCCGCCGATCCGCCGGAGCAATGGACCGGGCAACATGCCGGCACGCTGGAGCCGCGTACGATTGTCGCCACAACGCAAGAGGGGTGGAACGAGATGGTCGCGCTCGCGGGCCAATCCATCCGGCCGCTGCCGACCACGTTCGACGCGGCGCACAAGACCGGGATCGGCGTCTTCCTCGGCCAGCGCAACACCGGCGGCCACAGCATCAAGATCGTGTCGATGGCGCCGGCTGACGATAAGTTCGTCGTGACCGTCGACGAAGTGCAGCCCGACACG
>JASHUX010000424.1 GCA_030039775.1 Alphaproteobacteria bacterium
GACGGCGGCACCGACGAGCGGCGACCGGGCGTGCGCGACGGCTCTTCCATCGGACCGCCGGCGTCGCGGACGATCTTCTCGCCGCGGATCACCTTGCGAATCTCGTCGACCGACAACGTCTCGAATTCGAGCAAGCCTTTCGCGAGGCGATGCAGCTCCTCGATATGCTCGGTCAGGATGCGGCGTGCGCCCTGCTCCGCCCTTTCGATGAGGGTGCGGATTTCCTCGTCGATGATCTTCGCCGTCGCCTCGGAGACGTTCTTGCGCTGCGTCACCGAATGGCCGAGGAACACCTCCTCCTCGTTCTCGCTATAGCGCAGCGGCCCAAGCTTATCGGAGAAACCGAATTCCGTGACCATGCGGCGCGCAAGATTGGTGGCGCGGCGAATATCGTCGGCGGCACCGGTCGTGACCTTTTCCGAGCCGAAGATCAGCTCTTCGGCGACGCGGCCGCCGAACAGGCTGGTCATCATCGCTTCGAGTTCCATTTTCGACTGACTGTACTTGTCACGCTCCGGCAGGAACATGGTAACGCCGAGCGCACGGCCGCGCGGAATGATCGTGACCTTGTGCAACGGCTCGTGGCCTTCGGCATAGAGCATAACGAGGGCGTGGCCGCCTTCGTGATAGGCGGTGAGGCTCTTTTCCTCCTCCGTCATCACCATCGAGCGCCGCTCGGCGCCCATCAGCACCTTGTCCTTGGCCTGCTCGAACTCGGCCATCGTGACGGAGCGCTTGCCCTTGCGCGCCGCCATCAACGCCGCTTCGTTGACGAGATTGGCAAGGTCGGCGCCCGAGAAGCCCGGCGTGCCCCGTGCGATGATCCGCGGATCGACGTCGGTCGCCAGCGGCACCTTGCGCATATGGACCTTCAGAATCTTCTCTCGGCCAACGACGTCGGGGTTCGGCACCACGACTTGACGGTCGAAGCGGCCCGGCCGCAGCAAGGCGGGGTCGAGCACGTCGGGCCGGTTGGTCGCGGCGATCAGGATAACGCCCTCGTTCGCCTCGAACCCATCCATCTCGACCAGCAATTGATTGAGGGTCTGCTCGCGCTCGTCATTGCCGCCACCGAGGCCCGCGCCGCGATGCCGGCCGACGGCATCGATCTCGTCGATGAAGATGATGCAAGGCGCATTCTTCTTGCCCTGCTCGAACATATCGCGGACGCGGCTGGCGCCGACGCCGACGAACATTTCGACGAAATCGGAGCCCGAAATAGTGAAGAACGGCACGTTCGCTTCGCCGGCGATGGCACGCGCCAGGAGCGTCTTGCCCGTGCCGGGCGGGCCCACCAGCAGCACGCCTTTCGGAATCTTGCCGCCGAGCCGCTGGAAGCGCTGCGGGTCCTTCAGATACTCGACGATTTCCTCGAGTTCCTGCTTCGCTTCGTCGATGCCGGCAACGTCGTCGAAGGTGATGCGGCCGACTTTCTCGGTCAGCAAACGCGCCCGCGACTTGCCGAAGCCCATGGCCCGACCGCCGCCGCCCTGCATCTGGCGCATGAAGAAAATCCACACACCGATCAACAGCAGCATCGGGAACCAATTGATCAGCACGCCGAACAGCGTCGGAACGTTCTCTTCCGGCGGCGCCGCTTTTACCGTGACGCCCTTCGCCAACAGTTGCGACACCAGCGATGGATCGCTCGGCGCATAGGTCGAGAAAGTACGCTTGTCGGTGAAAGTGCCGTTGATCGTGTTGCCCTGAATGGTTACGTCCGAAACTTGGCCATTCTTGACGTCCTCGATGAAGGCCGAATACGGCAAGGAATTCTGCGGACCGTGCGAGGTCGAGCTCTGGAACAGATTGAACAGAGCCACCAGGAGCAAGCCGATGATGATCCACAGAACCAGGTTCTTGCCAAAATTATTCAAGGCTCAAGCCCTCACAGGGATTCAACAAATAGAAGATGGTGGTGCCATACCCATTAAACAACTTTAATCCCGGCTCCGGTCACCGGTCGAGAGGCGCGTAGCAGCACCGCATCCGACGCAACTGTACCGCGCGCGCCATCGCGGCAATAGCCCAGCCCCGGCACCGCCATAATACCACGATCGTCACGAAATGCGGCGGTCCCAATGCGCGCCGCCGCGGGCAAGGTCCGTGCCGCTTCGTTAATTTTAACCGGGCCGAGCGCGCCCAAAATCAAGCCGCTCGGCGCGTCGGCAGGCAGGGCGACCCTGAATCGGCCATCCCAATTAACTTTTGTACCGGGACCCACGGGCACGGACGCCGCCAGCGCCTTCCCTTCCCGGCAAAGCAATAAGCGGCCCCGATGGGGCACAATCCGGCATCCGCCGAGTGTGCGCCCGCGCGTCAATCCGGTCACAACTTCTTGATACAGGTGCTCAAGCCGTTCCATCCGCGGCGCGTAATCCGCGCCGCCGACCGCCATCAGCATGGCCGCCAGCGCCCGCAATCCGACCTCCTCGGGCGCCGCAGCCAAAGGCGCCGGGTCGAACTCGATGAAACCGGCAGGATCGGGCGTCGCAGAGCGGGCCAAGAGTTGCGCCAGCGGTCGTTCGAGTGCCTGACGCGCGCGAGCCAAGCGCCGGGCCGTCGCCGCAAGGCGTGCCGCGCTCAATCCTTCGCGGGCCAAGATAGCGCGGCCGTGCCGCAGTCGGACACGCGCGAACTTGTCGTTACGATTGCTCTGATCTTCGAACCATGTCTGGCCAAGTGCGGTGAGCGTCGCGACCAGACGGGCGTGTGGAAACGACAACAACGGCCGCAGCAAACGGCAGGAGGGTCGTTCGGCGATCGCCGCCATCGCCGCCAACCCATCAAGGCCGCTGCCGCGAGCGAGGCGCAGTAAGAACGTCTCGGCTTGGTCGTCCTGGTGGTGCGCGAGCAATAGGTGAAAAACCCCCGCCTCCGCGCACCATTCTTCAAGCAGGCGGTAACGGGCCGCGCGCGCCGCTGCTTGGATGCCCGCCGTTGGTTTCGGACCGCCCCAGCGCAACGTATGATGCGCGATGTCGTGGGACGCCGCCCATACGCCAACCTGCGCCGCCTCCGCACAAGATTCCGGACGCAGCCCGTGATCGACAGTGAGTGCGATGACAAGCCCTTGTCGTGCCGCCGCCCATTCTTGGGCCAGCAACAGCAACGCCATGCTGTCGGCGCCGCCCGAAACCGCGACTGCTACGCGCGGCGCGCGCTCGAACGAACCGAGCGCCGCCATCGCCGCGCCGAATTCCACGGCCGTTAGCGGCCTCGCTCGCGCCGGCCGGGCGCTCAAGACGGCATGCCTAGCGGCATGATGCCTTGCGCTTCTCGTCGGCTTCCTTAGCCTTCAGGTTAGCCGGCGCGATCGGAAAGTCGCGATCAAGCTGCGCGAAAGAACGACAGGCGTCGGCTCGGCGACCGAGCATCGACAAGGAGCTGCCGAGCTTCAATAGATCGTCGGCGGCCTTGGGCCCCTTCGGATAGCGCTGATAACCCTCGGCGAACGCCGCGGCGGCGGCCTGGAAATTGCGCCGCACATAGTAGGTTTCTCCGAGCCAATACTGGGCATTGCTCGACAAGCGGTTGTCGGGATAGCGATGGATAAAGTCGCGCAGGGCGCGTTCGGCCGCGGCATAGTTCGCATCGCGCAACAGACCGAACGCATAGTCGTACTGCTGCTGCGGCGAGCCGTTCGGCAGGGTTCCGGTATCGGCCGCGGGCGGCTCGCCCGCCATCGCCGTCTGGTTCGATGGCGGCGCACCGGCATTGCGATTGCGCTGCGGCGGCGTCAGAACCGGCGTCTGACTGTTCATCGCGGTTGGAGGGGGATTACCGCCCAAGGTGGCGCCCCCATTCGCCTGCTCGAGTGCCTGCAAACGCCCGTCATAGTCGGTTTGCATCTTGTCGAGACGCTGGTTCAGTACCTCGACCGTATGCTGCAAATCCTCAATGCGCCCGGTCATTTCGCGCATCTGGTCGCTCAATTGGTCGAATCGCATCTCGTCCCTAGCCGCGGGCGGCTGCGGAGCGCCCATATCTGCGTCTTGGTCCTGCTGCGCGAACGTGCCTTGCGCGCTCGTCGCCAACGCGATGCTGGTGAAGGCGACTAGAAACAATTTTTTCATGGTGCCTGGCCGGAATGAGTTCAGGCGGCACGACCGTGACAGCCCGCCGCCAAACGAATTCTTAGCCAACAATGCCGGCGAAACAAGGGCGCCGGCTCCACCCTCATATGGCGAAGCCGGCGCCCATCGGTAACGTTAAGCCGGGCCGAGTCGTCAGTTGATGACGGTGATGCCGACGCGGTTCTGTGCCCAGGCCTGTTCGTTATCGCCGACGACGATCGGCCGCTCCTTCCCGTAGGAGATGACGGCGACCCGGTTGCCTGCGACGCCGAGGCTGACCAGCATCCGCTTGACCGCATTGGCGCGGCGATTGCCGAGCGCGAGGTTGTATTCGCGGGTGCCGCGGTCGTCACAATGACCTTCGATCGTGACGGTCACGTTCTGATAGCGCTTCAGCCAGTCTGCCTGCTTCTGCAACGTCGCCTGGCCCTCGGGCGTGATGTCGCTGTGGTCAAACTCAAAGAACACGCGATCGCCGACGTTCTGCACGAAATCCTGGCGCGAACCGGGAACCGCCGTGTTCGTCTGCATTGTCTGCGTTTGACCGCCGCCCGCGGTTCCGCCGCCGGTAGTCGGCGTCTGTGAACAGGCGGCGACGAGCAATAGCGCTGCGAGCAAGGCAAATGGACCCAGATTCATCGTTCTCAACTCCTCGAAGGTGCGGCTGGATTACTCACGATAGAAACGACGGGCTGAACCCGCACGTTCCGGGTTTGGGTTCGCATTATCGCCTATGGTGAGGTCCGAAGACGCGCGGGACTATAAGTGCGAGAATCTAGGGAATCAAGGGGGACCATGCCGGATCAGACGCATCTTGCGGTGTCACGACCTCGCGTTCGTTGTAGCCGGTAAGATCGATGGTCCACAGGTGGCTATGGCCGCCGCTGCCGTTCGACTGGGCGGGGGTACTTTTGAAGTACATCAGTACCCGCCCGTTAGGCGCCCAGGTCGGCCCTTCGACCGAAAAGGCGCTGGTGAGGAGTCGTTCGCCCGTACCATCGGGATGCATGACGCCGATATAGAATTGGCCGCCTTCGATTTTGGTGAAGGCGATCTGGTCGCCGCGCGGCGACCAGATCGGCGTGCCGTAAGCCGCTTTACCCTTGCCGAAGGTGATGCGGTGAATATCGGTGCCGTCGGAATTCATCACGTAGAGCTGCTGCGATCCGCCCCGGTCGGAATTGAAGACGACTTTGGCGCCGTCAGGCGAATAGCACGGCGACGTATCGATCGCGGACGTGTCGGTGAGCCGCACCGCACGCCGCGTCCGCAGGTCGAGCGTGTAGATATTGGTGGCGCCGCCGACCGCGAGACTCATGATCACCTTGTTGCCGTCGGGCGAAAAGCGCGGCGCGAAGGTCATGCCCGGGAAATCGCCGAGCACCTCTTGCTGGCCGGTATCGATGTTGAATAGGTAGACGCGCGGCGCTCCGCGCGCATAGGAGAGATACGTGATCTCTTGCGAGGTCGGCGAAAAGCGCGGCGTCAGCACCAGGTTGTGACCGTCGGTTAGATAGCGGTTGTTGGCGCCGTCCTGGTCCATGATAGCCAGGCGCTTGATGCGATGCTGCAGCGGTCCGCTTTCCGACACATAGACGATATGCGTGTTAAAATATCCGTCTTCGCCGGTGATGCGCTTGTAAATCGCGTCGGCGACGATATGCGCGATCTGCCGCCAGCGATCCCTCGTCGCGGTGTAGCGCAGGCCGGTAAGCTGCTGCTCGGCGAAAATATCCCAAAGCCGGAATTCGACCGCGAGCCGCCCGTCCGGCTGGACCGTGACGTTGCCGGTGACCAGCGCCTGTGCATTGAGGATCCGCCAGTTGGCGTAATTGGGCGGCGTGCGGGTCGCCGTGTCTTTATCGACAAACGCGCGCTGATCCAGCGGCTTGAAGAGGCCGGATCGCTCGAGATCCGCAGACAGCACCTCCGTGATGTCGTGGCCGATCTGCGTGCCCTCGTCTGTGCCGGCGAGATCCGGAATCGCGATCGGCAGCGGCTGAACCTGGCCGTGCGTCAAGTCGAGATGGAGCTCGGCGCGCGCCACGGGAGCGGCGAACGTCACCACGAGCGCGATCACGGCGACGACGGGAGCGGAAGCAAAACGAATCATCCAGCGATATCCTTGGGGTCGAAGGTGATGGTGAAGGTTTGCCACTCGTTATATTTGTCCAGCGGCAATTTGAGGGGCGAGCAAGCCGGGTTCAGCAAGGCACGGCGCGCGGAATCCGCGGCGGCGCGGAAAAACGGATCGCCGTAGCGGTCGGTATTGAGCAGCTGAACCCCGCGTACGGTCGCATCGGGATTCATCGTGACGCGGAATTCGGGCGTCAAGTCGGCTGCGCCCTGCGCGCCTGCTGGAACGTTCCAGCATTGCTCGATCTGCTGTTTCACGAGATCGAGCTCGCTCGCGGTCAATTGCGCGCCAAGTGGGGCGATGGGTTGCGACGACGTCCGTACTTGTTGGTTGGCCGGCTTAGGCTGGGGCGGCTGATTCCGCGTCGGATCGTTCTTCGCCAAATTTTTTAGCAGCGAATCGAACTGCTGAGTCTGATCGGGCTGTTCCTTCGGCGGTTGCGGTTTCGGCGGCGGCACCGTCACGTTCACCGGTTTTACATCCGGCGGCGCCTGCGGCTTTATCGCCGGGATCGGCGGGATCGGAGTCGGCGGCATCGGCTTCGGCTGGGGCGCCGGCGGCGTCGGCGTCGCAAGCTGTGGTTCAGGGGGCTTCACCACCGGCGGCGGCACAGGCTTCGGCTCCACCTTGGGGGGCGTCGGCATCGGCGGTTCCGGCTTCGGCGGCGGCACCGCTTCGGCGACTTCAGGCTTGGCCTCGGGTGTCGGCGGTGTTTTGGTCAGTTGGGTGGCGCGCGTCTCGGGCCCGATCTTCACCAACTGCACCACCAGCGGCGTCTCTTCGGGCAGCGGATGACGGAACAGGTTCGGCAGACCCACAAGGAATATCAGCACCAATCCCAGGTGCAGAATCCCCGACGCGATATACCCGCTGCGTTCCGGCATTGCACTCAAGGTTGTTTCGGCGCACTCGTTTGGTTCGGTGCCGGGGGCGTAGCACCGGATTGTGTCGGTTCGGTGATCAACGAAACCTTGTCGAAGCCCGCTGCACTGACCATACCCATGATCTGCATGACGCGGCCGTAATTGATGGCGCGGTCGCCACGGACATAGATGTCGGCGTTGGGGTTGGACTTGGTGATTGCTTGCAGCCGCGGAACGAGTTGATCGTCTGAGATTGCGTCGTTTTGGATGAACATTTGGCCTTGGGCATTGACGGTGATGACCAACGGCTCTTGCGGTTGGTTAATTGCCGGCGCCTGAGTCTGCGGCAAATCGACCGGCACGCCGACCGTCAGCAACGGCGCCGCTACCATGAAAATCACCAAGAGAACGAGCATCACGTCGACCATCGGCGTGACATTGATGTCGCTCATCGGGCGATAGCGGTGATTGCTGCCCCTTTTGGTTTGCTGAAGGGTAACGGCCATGGTCAGGCTTTCTCGTCGAGCTGCCGCGACAGGATCGCGCTGAATTCGGTGGCGAAACCCTCGAGCCGCCCGGCATAGCGGCTGAAATCGGTCGAGTACTTGTTATAAGCAATGACCGCCGGAATCGCGGCCACCAAACCGAGCGCGGTCGCGAACAATGATTCGGCGATGCCCGGCGCCACCACGGCGAGGCTGGTGTTTTTGGCGGCGGCGATCGACTGGAAGCTGTTCATAATGCCCCAGACCGTGCCGAACAGGCCGACGAACGGCGCCGTGGCGCCGACCGTGGCGAGAAACGGCATGAAGCGCTCGAGCCGATCCATCTCGCGACCCAGCGTCACCTGCATGACGCGCTCGATGCGTTCCTGGAGACCGGTCTTGGTGCCGGTATTGGGCACCCTCCCGCGTGCCGCGGTTCGCCGCCACTCCCGCATCGCGGCCGCGAAGACTGCGGACATCGGGTCCGCCGGGCGGTTGCCGATGCGGTCGTAGAGATCGTCGAGCGAACCGCCCGACCAAAACGTTTCCTCGAAGCTTTCGGCGTCGCGGCGCAGGCGGCGGAGCTTGGTGAGCTTGTCGAAAATCACCGCCCACGACCAGAACGACGCGAGCAACAGCAGCACGCAGACGATCTTCACGACAAGGTCGGCTTGGAGAAACAGCGTCACGATCGACAAATCGTGCGGTACCGCGCCCGCCCCCGCGAGCGCGACCTGACTGACGGCGTTTGAACCTTCCATGTCTACTCTTCCGTTGAGTTACCGTTGTGGAGCGAAGCGAACGCGGCGGCGATCGCGGCCGGCAAGCGCCGCGGCTTGGCGTCCCGGCCGAGACAGGCAATGCGCAGGGCGAAGCGCACAAGCGGTCGGTCGCCGCGCCGAACCTCTTGATCCAGCTCGAGCGACGCGCCACGGAGATGCGTCACTTCCGTCGCCACCGCCAACTCGTCGTCAAGCCGTGCCGGCTGCAGATATTCCGCGACGAGCCGGCGCACGACGAACAGCAGACCGGCTTCGCCGCGCAATTTTTCCCGCTCGATGCCGAGATGGCGCAACATTTCGGTACGCGCACGCTCCGCGAACTTCAGATAGTTGGCGTGATACACGAGGCCGCCGGCATCGGTATCTTCCCAATAGACGCGGAGATTGTAGAGGTGCGCGGTCATCCCGCTTCCGCTTCGTCGTCGAGAAGATCGAGCTGCGCGGACGGCGTCCGCAGCGGCACCAAACCCAAATGGCGATAGCCGCGATCGGTCAAGAGACGGCCGCGCGAGCTGCGCTGCACCAATCCTTCCTGCATCAAATAGGGTTCGATCACTTCCTCGATCACGTCGCGCTCTTCCGACAGCGCCGCCGCCAGCGTCTCGGCGCCGACCGGCCCGCCGCCGTAGCTCTCGGCGATGCAGGTCAAATACCGCCGATCGATGGCGTCGAGGCCGCTCTTGTCGATATCGAGCCGCACTAATGCGGCATCCGCCACCTTCGCGTCGATCTTTTTCGCATTCGATACTGCGGCGAAATCGCGCACGCGCCGTAAGAGCCGCACCGCAATCCGGGGCGTACCGCGCGCCCGCGACGCGATCTCCGCCGCGCCGTCGAGCTCAAGCGGCATGCCCAGCAAGCCCGCGCCACGCGACACGATCTGACGCAGTTCCTCAGCCGTGTAGAAATCGAGGCGCAGCGGAATGCCGAAGCGTTCGCGCAGTGGTCGCGTGATCAAGCCCGAGCGCGTCGTCGCCCCGACGAGGGTGAAGGGCTGAAGGTCGATGCGCATCGAGCGGGCCGCCGGACCCTCGCCGATAATAATATCGAGTTGGAAATCCTCGATCGCGGGATAGAGCACTTCTTCGACCGCCGGGGCCAGGCGATGAATCTCGTCGATGAACAACACGTCATGCGGCTGCAAATTAGTCAGCAGCGCGGCAAGGTCGCCGGCGCGCTGGATCACCGGACCGGATGTGGCCCGGAACCCGACGCCCATTTCGCGGGCGACGATTTGAGCCAGCGTCGTCTTGCCAAGACCCGGCGGTCCATGGAGCAGCACATGATCGAGCGGTTCACGTCGCGCCTTGGCGGCGGCGATGAAGACGCGCAGATTCTCGCGCTGCTTGGCCTGGCCGATGAAATCGCCGAGCGATTGCGGCCGTAGGCCGACTTCGGCGGCATCCTCCGCCTCGGGCTGCGGCGCCACCGCGCGCTTGCCGTCAGCACTCACCGTCCCAGCTCCCGCAAGCCCGCACGCACCAGGGCGTCGATCTTGGCGTCACCGCCGAGGCGCTTCGCCGCGTCCATCACGGCACCATAGGCGGCGCTCTTGGCGTAGCCGAAATTCACCAGCGCCGAGACCGCATCGGCGACCGCACCCGACGGTGTTACGACGCCGCTGGCAACCGGCGCAGCGACGTCGCCGACCTTGTCGCGCAATTCCATGACAATGCGTTGACCGAGCTTCGGCCCGACGCCGTCGGCGCGCACGAACGCAGCTTTGTCTTGCGCCAGAATCGCCGTCGCCATCGCACCGGGATCGAGCACCGACAGGATCGCCAGCGCGACTTTGCCGCCGACGCCTTGCACGGTTGTCAGCAAGCGGAACCAGGATCGTTCCGCGGCATCGACGAAACCGAACAATTGAATCCGATCCTCACGGATTTGCGTTTCGACCAGCAGCTTCAGCGGCTGACCGATCTTCGGCGCACGGCTTAATGTCCGCGATGAGGCATAGACAAGATAACCGACGCCGTTGCAGTCGAGCACCACCGTCTCGTCGCCGATCTGATCGACCAGGCCCGAAAGCATCGCAATCATGATACGGCTTCCGCCTTGTCCCAGATGCGATTGGTCTGAATGTGATGCGCGTGACAGATGGCGACGGCGAGCGCGTCGGCGGCATCGGCAAGTGCCTGTGTGCCGGGCAAGAGCATCCGCACCATCACCTCGACCTGATGCTTGTCGGCATGACCGGCCCCGACCACTGCCTTCTTGACCAGATTGGTGGAATACTCCGCAACGGAAATGCCTTTCAGCGCCGGCGCAAGCAGCGCCACGGCCCGCGCCGAGCCAAGCTTCAGAGTCGAACCCGGATTCTTGTTGAGGAAGGTCTCCTCCACAGCCGCCGCATCGGGATTATAGGCGGCAAGGACTGCGCCCAGCCCCTCGAACAATTCGACCAGCCGCTCCGCTAGCGTGCCGCCGGATCGCGTGTGGATCGCGCCGTCGGCGACGTGGCGCAAACGATTGCCGTCGACGGCAACCACGCCCCAGCCGGTATGCCGCAGACCCGGATCGAGACCGATGATGCGCATTTCCCCGTTCCACCTACCCGCGCGCACTCACGCGCTCAACCGTGCCATGGCCTCGTCGGTCATGTCGAAGTTGGCGTAGACGTTCTGGACATCATCATTGTCTTCGAGCGTTTCGAGGAGCCTTATCAGCGACTCGGCCATCTCGCCCTCGACCGCTGTAAGCGATTTCGGTTTCCAAACGAGCTTGGCCGACGTCGCGGGACCCAAAGCCTTTTCCAAGGCGTCGCACACCGCATTCAGGTCGTCGGGAGCGCACATCGTCCGATGCCCGTCGGCATCGCTTTCGACATTGTCGGCACCAGCCTCGACCGCCGCCTCGAACATGGCATCAGGGGTAGCGGCCGCCGCGGGGTAAACGATCTCGCCGACATGGTCGAACATGAAGCTGACG
The DNA here is from genome assembly GCA_030039775.1 of Alphaproteobacteria bacterium. GTDB lineage: Bacteria > Pseudomonadota > Alphaproteobacteria > ATCC43930 > CGMCC-115725 > JAATGI01. Next base: position 11,275 of record JASHUX010000424.1, read on the forward strand.
GAGTTGCTTTCGCCGAGATTACCTCCGGACTTGGTGAAGGCGGCGCGCACCTCGCTGGCGGAGCGGTTGCGGTTATCCGTCAGCGCCTCGACGATGACGGCGATGCCGCCCGGGCCGTAGCCCTCATAGCGCACTTCTTCGTAATTCTCCTGGCCTTCGCCGCCGGCGCCGCGCTTGATCGCGCGCTCGACCGTGTCCTTCGGCATGTTGGCCGACCGCGCGGCAATCACGGCGGCGCGCAATCGCGGGTTGGCCGCAGGGTCGGGAAGGCCGCTGCGGGCCGCCGTCTTCAATTCTCGGATCAGCTTGGTGAAAACCTTGGCGCGCTTTTTATCCTGCGCGCCCTTGCGGTACATAATATTCTTGAATTGCGAATGGCCAGCCATGGCAATCAGCTAAATCCTGAAGATTGGAGCGCGGCACGATACCACATGTGGGGAATCGGCCGAAACCCCGCCAATTCCGGTCGATGCGGCTGTTACCGCTCCAATATGGCAGGATTTGGGTGATTCTTTCGCAAAAATTGCGGGCGAACGCACCGGGTCCTCACCGTTCGCGCCGGCCGACTTCGTCGTCGTAACCTTCGCGGTTGCTGTAGAACAAGAGGCTCATCAGCCCGACCCCCAGCACCAGCGTCAGCACCACGCCGCCGGCAAGAGCGATCACGGCAATGACGCTCATGTCGGAATCGCGCAGCGTGAACCAGCCATAGATGACGATGGCCACCAGACATACGATCAAGACGGCGACGGCGATCCAGAAGCTGCGACGCACGTTCGCGCGTCCCCGGGTCTCGGGCATTACGCGGCCGGCACCGGCTGCATGGCCGGAAGCGGCCACACCGGCGCGAGTTTGCCGCCGACCCGTAACGGCGCGATCCATTTGGTGAAACCAGTGGCGTCGTCGGTTTCGACGAAGATAGCGCACAACGTCGCCTCGCCTTCCGCCACCTGCATGCGTTCACCGGGCATCATGGTTACGAAGCGCGCAATCACGCCTTCTTTCTTCATGCCGATGACGGAATCATAGTCGCCGCACATGCCGGCATCGGACTGATAACCAGTGCCGCCTGGCAATATGCGGTGATCCGCGGTGGGGACGTGCGTATGGCTGCCGACCACGGCCGAGGCGCGGCCGTCGCAGAACTGGCCCATCGCGACTTTCTCGGAGGTCGCGTCGGCATGGAAATCGACCAGGATTGCGGTGACCGAACCGAGGGGATGTTGGCGCAACAAGCCATCGACGGTGCGGAATGGATCGTCGATCGCGTCCATGAACACGCGGCCCATGGCGTTGATGACAAGGATGGTACGGCCGTCCTTGAGTTGGTAGGTGCCGTGGCCGTTACCGGGCGTTCCCGGCGGATAGTTGATCGGGCGGAGCAAGCGCGGATCACCGCCGATATAAGGAATGATTTCGCCCTTGGCCCAGGAATGATTGCCGCCGGTGACGACGTCGCAACCCGCCTCGTAGAACTCGGCGCAGATTTCCCTGGTGATACCGAACCCGTGCGCAGCGTTCTCGCCGTTTACTACTACGAAATCGAGCGACAACTCGCGCCGCAGCCGCGGCATGTTCTTGGTGACGACCTCGCGGCCGGTCCGGCCCACCACATCGCCGCAAAAAAGAATCCGCATCGCTACCTCTGTTTACTTGCGCCGGCCAGGTCGGTGGGCGGCGTGTGGTTTCCTTGCGTGGACTGCCGCCTAACCAACCCGGCCGCGCGTATAGGTTGGCGTGGCGGCTACGAGCGCGGACAAAAGCAAGTGGATGGAGCCGCGACGGCCGTCGGTATGCTTACCCTCGCGGCCCGCTTTCGCAGGTCGGGGGCAATGTACCGAAGCCACGGCTCCGGCAGGGACAGCCCCCTCGAGGTGAATATCGGCCCCGGGGTATCTGCGACCTAACGCGCCGCGCAGCCCCATCCATTCTGTCCGACCTATATCTTGGCGCCCTCGAGCCGTTCGGCAACGGTTTCGATGCGCTTCGCCAGCGCCTTGATACCGTCGGCGAAGGCGTCCGGGCTATGCCCGTTCATGCCGCCTTTTGCTTCGGCGAGTTCGTCCGCCATGGTCAGCAGCGTCATTACCAAAAGACGGGACTCGCCAGTTTGGCCTGCTTGTGCGCCGAATTTCCGGATACGGCTGTCAACGCCGCGCGCCAACTCTCGGATTCGCGCTTCCTCGCCCGGCCCGCAGCCGATCGAGTACTCGCGGCCGTTCAGCGAAATAGAGACTTGTGCCATCAGTCTTCCAGGATACGGTCGAGCCGCGCGATCGTTGCGTCGAGCCGCGCCGCCACTTGCGCCGCCGTCTGCGCCAGCACGCTGTTCTGAGCCGGACGCGCCGCTCCTTTACCGACCACCTTCTCAAGACGGCCGATCGCGCCCTCCAGATGCTTCATCGCTTCGTCGACATTCGCCATAGTGCCACCTTTAAACCAAGCTTACCGGGGCGCCCGGGCAAACTCAATCGGTTGGTGGCGCCGCCGATTCCGTCGCGGCGGCTTCGATCTGGCGGGCGCGGATGATTTGCAAGCGACGGTGCATCAGCGCACGGGCGCCCTCGGCGTCGCGCGCTTCGATCCGCGCCAGCAGCGCGGCATTCGACGCGATCACCCGCGCCGCCACCTCGTCGTTGAGGCGGCGGGCGTAGAGCGGTTCGAGTACGAACCGTAGCGCTTTGAATTGCGCGATCATGGCGCGATTGTGCGACGACGCCACCACCGTTTCGTGAAAACGCAGCGACAGCTCGGTGAATTCCGGTTTCGAATGTCGGTGCTCGCGCAGCGCGCGCAAAATCTCGCGCAGAGCGGCGAGATCGTTCTCATCCGCATTGCGCGCCGCGAGCTCGGTCGAGTTCACTTCGATGGCGATCTGCGCATCGAAAATCTCGGCGAGCGTAACGCCGATCAACTTGAGCTGAATCGCGAGCGCGTCGGCGAACCGCTCGATGTTGCCACCCGCAATGAAGGTGCCGCCTTTGGCGCCGACACGAATCTCCACAATGCCGGCGGCCTCCAAGGAACGAAGCGCGTCGCGGATCGCCATGCGGCTGACGCCGTAGCGCCGCGCCAGCTCGATCTCGCCGCCGAGCCGTTCGCCACTCTTGAGGTCGCCGTCGAACAGCATCGCTCTAATCTGCCGGATGATGCGCCACGACAACGTGCCGTCGCGCACCGGCTGCCACGGTGCGACGTCGCCCGACTTGTCGGCTTCACGGAGTGTGGCGGTCGCGCGGGCCATGAAATTACTTCGCCGAGCCCCAGATCGCGACCGCAGTCTCGACGCACAATGCCAGCTTGCTCCGCTCGATGTCTTCCGTGACGGGGTTTCCTTGGTAACCGGAGGCAAAACCGCATTGCGGCGATACGCCCATGTTCTCGACGGGCATGAATTTGGCCGCGTCATCGACGCGGCGCCTGAGCATGTCTTTGGTTTCCATCTCTGGCACTTTTGAACTGACAAGACCTAGAACCACGCGCTTGTCCTTGGGCATGAAACGCACCGGCTCGAACCCTCCGGCGCGCGCCGATTCATATTCGAGGAAATAGCCGTCGACATTGAGGTGCGCGAACACCGGCTCCGCGATGGGCTCGTAGCCGCCCTCGGCCGCCCAACGCCCAGCCATGTTGCCGCGGCACAGATGAATCGCGATGGTCACGCCCGCCGGCTTTTTCGCGATCACCGCGTTGATGAGCTTGACGTACCGATGGGGCAGCGCATCCGGGTCCTCGCCCCGGTCACGCATCGCCTGGCGCATCTTCTGATCGCAAAGATAGGCGAAATTCGTGTCGTCGAATTGGACATAGGTGCAGCCCGCGTCGTCCAGGGCCTTCAATTCGGCCACGTAAACCGCAACCACGTCTTCGACGTAGGCGTCGAGATCGGGATAGGCGCTCTCGCTGACGGCGCCGCGCCCGCCGCGCAGCAGCATAGTCGGCGACGGGATCGTGAGCTTCGCGGTCTGTTTGGTTGCGGCCTTGGTGAATTTGAAGCCGTCGACTTCGATGTTTTGGCTGTGGCGGATCTTGCCGACAATCTTTAGCCGCGGCGGTTGGAACGCTTGGCCCGGCGCGTTGGCGTCGGGCGCCCGGCCCAGCACCGCCGACACACCCTCGATCTGCCCCAGGAAATCGAAATGGAACGAGGTTCGGCGGAACTCACCGTCGGTAACACTCGCAAGGCCAACAGATTCTTGAAGCGCGACAGCCTCGCGGATGGACTTGTCCTCAAGCGCGTGCAACGCCGCGGCATCGAACTTGCCGTCGAGAAATTTCTCGCGCGCGGACCGCAACGGCGCCGGACGCAACAGGCTACCGACATGGTCGGCGCGAAAAGGAGGTTTCACCGAACCGGGCATGAGTTACTCACAGCTTGATGCGTTTGGAAACCGGGAAGGGCTCCGATTTCCTTGGCATTCAGCGCCGTATTAATGTCATCATCGCTGTCTCGCACGCCCGGGCCACGGCCGTGCGAGCCTCGGTGGGACAAGAGCAATGATTTGTACGCCCACAGCGCGGGGGGCGCGCTGACATGGCCGTGACAGTCGATGATCATTCATGCACTCCCGAGCCCGACTCGGATGCCGTAACGTGGAGCCAAGCGAGTCGCATCACGATTTGCCTTTTTTCGTCCGGCATCGGCGTCGAACGGATTTGTATGATATTTGAAAAGTTCAGCAATAGCCTTGGATTGTCAAGGGGCCGGGCAAATGCGCGATGACTCTTCTTCGCATTTCCCTTGCACTCCCTATAGTCGATTTCTGCCTGGCGGGAGAGAGGTGGCTTGAGCAACTGGCAACTCGACCGGCTTCCGGGGGACGTACGTCTGGAAGCTGAAAATGCCGCGCAGCGGGACGGTCTGCCGCTGCATCGTTGGCTGGGACAACTGATTCGTTTGACTTGCGACGAGGAGGGTGTGCCGCTGGCGCGCGAATTGACGCGCGGGGCGTCGGGCCAGGCCGCAGGCAATGGACATCGTCAGCAGCCCGTCATGCCGATTCGGCTGCCCGTCGAACCGATCCGCATTCCGCCGCAGGCACGCGCAATCGACCCCGCTGAACAGCGGACGGCGGCTCGCGCTGATATCGGGCATCGCACCGGCAACGGTCAGGCCACATCGATTCCTGAGGACCCAGCGCGCGCGCCAGAACTGCCTCGAAGGCCGCCGGAACGCATCGCGCTGGTCGCTCGCGACGAGAGGTCCGATCAACTGGAGGCCGCGCGGACGGTGGGGCAATCGCCGCGGGCCATGAGCGCCCGGGAAAAACTCGCGGCGGCAGCCGCTCCAATTGCCCGATCGAGCGAGCCTGGCCGCTCCTATCAGCCGCCGCGTCAATCCGCCCCCGTGTCCCGCGAGAGCGGCGAGCGCGAGCCGCTTGTTCGGGAAATTCCTCAGCCCACAGCCGCGCCGGCCCCCTCGCAAATTTACGTGCAACGGCCTGCGGCTCGGTTATCCACTATATCCTCGTTATCCATCACCCCGAATCCTGTCGCGCCGCCGACGCCGCGCGGGATGCCGCCGATCTTGCCGGTGCAGTCGGCATCCGTGCCAAGCCGGTTCGCGGAAACGGCACCGCCGGCCCGGCAGGAGCGTGTCGCGCCGTCGATCTCAGCATCGGCTGCATCGCCGCCACCGGCGTCAACGGTGCCGGCAGCCGTGCGCTCCGATGAACGGTTGTCGGCGTTGGCGAAGCTAGTTCAGGGGCTTCGGCGAAACGAATTGTCGCCGATCGGCGAGGCGCGCCTGTTCCTGAAGCTGATGACCGAGCAGATGGCGCCGATTGGCGACATCACCGTCGTGACCGGCCGCACCAAGGAGCAGGTCGCGCGGTCGCTTCGGCTCTTGGGTCTGTCGGACCGCCTGCGCGATCTGATCGACCGCGGCGCCCTGTCTCGCGAGCAAGCTTTCGCGCTCCTCGACACCGACGATCCGGACACAACCAAGCCCGTGATACCGCCGAGCGGTGGACATCGTACGCCATGAGCCTCGACTCCGACACCGACGATCCAAGACGGAACCTTTCAGCACTTCGCTGGGACGCCGCCTGGATTGATCCGGCGTTGCGGCGGATGGCGGAGGCGGCGGCGGAACGCGCGGGTATCGGTGTCGAGTCATGGATCGAGCGCGCTATCCGCAAGCAGTGCGGCATGCCGGAGGCGCGCTATCCCGCCCAGCCGGCGGTGGCAGCGCCTGCGAATTTCTCCGCCGCACTCAGTGGTGCAAGGCGCAATGTCGCCCAGGAGCCCGTCGCGCCGCAGCTCCGCGCGCCGCCGCGCAGTGCAGCGCAGTCGGGTCCGCGTCGCGGTGTCGAGGACGAGGAACCCCTGGCGCTGACGGAGTTGGTCGACCGTGTCCCCGACCGCCTGCCACGACGTCCGCCGCAACCCCGACCGCAGCCGCAACCGCAACCACGCGGCATGTCGGTGTTCTGGGCCGCGGGCATCGCCGCGGTACTAGCGTTTCTCGCCGTGATGGCGGTGCGCGACCCGGGCTTGTTGGAGGGACGTTTCCTTACCGCCGACAATCAGACCGACCGTATCGGCGCGCCGGCGACCGATGCGGACAAAGAGGCGGTGCCATTGCATGTGACGACCGCGAAGCCGGCGGACAATCCCACCCGCGTCGCCATTCTGCCGCCGCCGTCGGCGATCACGACGCTGCCCGGCGACAACGCCGGCCCGACGGTTGCCCGCGCGACGGATCTCCCGCCGCCGATCGCGAAGTCGCCAAGCAATGTGGCGGTGCAGCCAGCCTCACCCGGCATGGTCGCCGAGATTCCGCCACCGCCGACCGTGACCGTACCGGAGACCAACGCGCCGTCGACGCAAACCACGGCCGCGGCGCCGGGTCCGGTACCGGTAATGCCGCCGGAGCCAGTAAAGAAGACAGCACCACCGGTGCAAATGGCCGCGCTACCCTCACCATCGCCGGCGCCTTCTCCTGGACCGGACGCGTCGGTAGCTGCAACGGCGCCGCAGCCTCTGGTGGTTGCGCCGCCCGAAACAACGCCACCCGCGCCCGCGTCATCGTCAGTCGCGGTGCAACCGCTGGCCCCAGTTGTGGCACCGGCCTCGGCGCCGGCGACTGCCGCTACGGCGTCAGGGCCGCAATCGGTCGCCACCGAGGCGCCAAGCCAAGTGGCGATGGCCCCGGCCGCCGTCCCGGCACCGCCGCCCGCGCCCGCGCATCAAGACGGACCTGCCGCCGACGCGGCCGCCGATGCACGGTTGGCCGCCGACCTCGAGGCGAAAGTCCGCGCGGGCGATCATGTCGCCGAGTATCGGCTTGGCATCCTGTACGCCTTGGGCAAGGGCGTGACGCGAGACTATGACCGTGCCGCGAAGCTGCTGCGGGCCTCGGCGGAATCCGGTTTGGCCGAAGCCGAATACGATTACGGCGTGCTGTGCGATAAGGGCCTTGGCGTGCCGCGCGACGCGGCGGAGGCCGCTCGCTGGTACGGCAAGGCGGCGCAGAAAGGGCATCCGCCGGCGGCGCTCAATCTTGGCTATGCCTATGCTGAAGGCTTGGGCGTCACGCGCAATCTGCCGGAAGCCGCACGCTGGTTCCGTCGTGCGGCCGAGGCTGGCCTGATCAACGCCCAATTCAACCTCGCCTATATGTACGAACAAGGCGCGGGCCTGACCAAGTCGGCAATCGACGCCTATGCTTGGTACAGCATCGCGGCGGAAAGAGGCGACCAGGGCGCACAGCAAGCATTGGATCGCATCGCGGCAAAATTGACGCCGCGCGAACTGCAGACGGCCAAGGCGCGAATCAAGGCGATGAAGCGCTCGATCCGGGTCCAGAGCTGAGCACACTGGCGGCGACCCACCAAGACGGATGAGCCTCGCGCAGTCGGCGTGCCGCGGTCGCGGCTCCGTCGGATGCGGCGAACAATGCGAAGCATGTTGCGCCGCTGCCGGACATGCGAACCAACAGCGCGCCATCGATTGCCGCCAAGGCGCGGAGCACCGTCCCGATCTCCGGCAAGAGCGCGATCGCGGCGCCGGTTAAATCATTGTTTCGCTCGGCAAGGCTCCTGGCGAACGCGGGGGTGCCATCCGGGATGGGAAATCGCGCCGGCGGCGAGAACGGGCCCTTGAATGCGCGGTAGACCGACGCGGTCGGCAACGCGACGCCGGGATTGACCAATACAACGCCGCACCGCGGCAATGCGCCTGCGCGGTCTATGCGATCGCCGACTTCACTTATCCACACCGGCCGCGCCTCTAAACACGCCGGGACGTCGCTGCCGAGCATGCCGGCGATCGATGTTAGGGTCTTCACATCATCGCAGTGCCACAGCCTGGCCAGCGCCTTGAGGCAAGCGGCCGCATCGCTCGAACCGCCGCCGATGCCCGATGCCACCGGCAGGTTCTTGGTGAGTGAGATCGCGACATCGGGCCGCCGCGCCAACCCGGCGGCAAAAAGTTCTGCCGCGCGCCAAACCAGGTTGCCGCGGGCGTCGCCCTCGAGCGCGGCCGCGAACGGACCGTCGATGGCAAGGCTTAAATCCGTGGCCGGCGCGACCGTGACTTCGTCGCCGATCGACGCGAACGCGACCAGTCCGTCGAGTAGATGAAAACCGTCATCCCGCCGGCCGGTAATGTGGAAATAGAGATTGAGCTTGGCGGGCGCGAAAATGTGGTGTCACCCACCCTTGGCTTGCGGAGCGGCTGGCGATTGCCCCAGCCCGTGTTCGAGTTTGCTTTCGATCTTTGGGATTTCGCCCGCCTCGGGCTTGAACAGCAGGGCCCGGTTCCACTGGAACCGCGCCTCGAGATGACGTCCGGTGGCCCAATAGGCGTCGCCGAGATGGTCGTTGATGGTTGGGTCTTCCGGCACCAGCTCGATCGCGCGTTCGAGATTCTGGGTCGCCTTGCCGTAGTTGCGGAGTCGGAAATAGGCCCAGCCCAGACTGTCGACGATGT